>DASWXM010000018.1:0-38457 GCA_036405515.1 Saccharimonadales bacterium (SeqCode)
AGCTAGTGCGACTTTGGCGAGATGACGAATACTGTTTGAATTTACCGTGCTAAATTCTGGTCCTTTTAAAATCACTGGCACACCAATCTCCCGGACCAACCGTGTTGCCACCTCATCGTTAAGCCCTTCCACTCCGGTGCTCAGTGGTGTATCGATATCAATATAAAAATCGTGACGGGGTGTACCAACTGGCTGATATAACATACTTGTGTAGTCGATACCAAAATCTGTCTCACTCTCAAATACCCGCCGGGTACCTATGGCATTTCCACGCGAATCATGGAGTATGCGTATGCCGTCAACCTCCTCATGCCGTACTAAGTTAGGATTAAAAATCGGCACTTCCGTGCCGTCTGGTAAATCATCGTAAGTTTTTACATTCTTCACATCCTGCATAGCGCGCTGCCATAGCGTTTCATGCGATGGCGCAACAATATCTCGGAATGCTCGAGCAGGTGATTTCATGTCTATCTACCTCGTGTTTGCTATTACCTAGTCTGTGAAGATTAGTATACTCGCCAAATCCCAAAAAACAATAGCATTTTATAAGGCTTTTTGACATAATGAAAAGCAAGACAATTAGGGGGCACCAATCAAACCGCTGACCATAACTACCTTCTGGCATCGACGCATCGCTGAAGTGACGATGTTTGTTGGCTTGCTCATGATACTTCTTTACCTGTTGCCGTATTTTATCAGCCTCGGCAGTGTTGGCGACGCGCTTATCATTCCGGACTGGGGAGCAGGACTCGCCGCGGTTACACTCCTATATAGTTTCATTCTTTATCTCTGGCCACCAAAGAAATCCTTGTTCGCAGGATCGTTCACGATCTACCTTCTACTCGTCATCATGGCTGGTGCACTCATTATGAATACTGGCAGTGCGTACTCTGCGTTCATATCTCTCTGGATACTCCTGGGAGTATTCGCGAGCGTGTTTGGACTAGGTGGCATTGGCGCAGTGTTCCTTTTTACGATTGGATACATCGCCTATCTTTTTGCGACAAGTGATCATCCGCCGATTGGTCAAATTACAGTATTGTCAGCAAGTACCGTCACCTCCTTAATCGCAGGTTTTATTATCTTTCACAGCAAGTCGAGGAAAAACGTCGTTGAAGAGAGTACTTATCACGAGCTCGCCTCTGAACTTAGCCAGGTTTCCAATCAGGCAGAAGTAGTGATCAAGGCCATTGATGATGGAGTTATCTCGATTGACAGCAAGGGAAACATTCAACTAATCAACCCGGCTGCTCAGCGTATTCTTGGCTGGGGTAACGCTGAAGCGCTAAAACTAAACTACGCCTCTGTGCTCAAACTCTCTGATGACAAAAACCAGGCCGTGACAGATGCAACTGATCCAATCGCAAAAGTGCTAGCCACTAATCATGATGAGCACACAAAATCTCTCTATGCCACTACAGGCGGCGGTAAACGCATCCTGCTCTCACTCGTGGTCTCACCAGTCGGACAAATCGGAGAAGGGGCAATCGTTGTATTTCGTGATATCACAAAAGAAAGTGCCGAAGAGCGTGAGCAGGCTGAGTTTATCTCTACCGCGAGTCACGAAATGCGCACCCCCGTAGCCAGTATCGAAGGATACCTCGGCCTTGCGCTCAACCCAAATACCGCTACTATCGACGAAAAAGCACGAGACTTTATTACCAAAGCTCATGAATCTGCACAACACCTGGGACGCCTCTTCCAGGATCTACTTGATGTCAGCAAGGCAGACGATGGACGGCTTTCCAATCATCCCAAGATCGTTGATGTAGTTGAATATGTGGGGAACGTTGTCGAAGGCCTAGAGCAGAGGGCGAAAGAAAAAGGTCTCCGCCTATTCTACAAGCCCCGACCCGATGGAGAACAGGTGGGTGATCGTATGATGTCACCGGTATTTTACGCTAATGTCGACAATGATCATCTACGCGAAGTGGTAGCAAATCTTGTTGAGAACGCTATTAAGTACACCCCGAAAGGTGATGTTATTGTTGATGTTAGTGGTGACGACGATCATGTAACGATTAGTATCCAAGATAGTGGTATTGGTATCGCAAAAGAAGACTCGCTTCACTTATTCCAGAAATTTTACCGTATTGATAACTCAGCAACTCGTGAGATTGGCGGTACCGGTCTCGGATTATATCTTTGTCGGCGGCTTGCCGAAGTCATGGGTGGACGCATCTGGCTTGATAGTGAGCTCGGCAAGGGAAGTACATTCTACTTAGAGATACCTCGCACCGATCGTCTGGAAGCCATGCGAATGCTTGAGGCAAACGAGACAGAAATTATCAGTGAAGCTGTGACTGATGAAGTACTCGAGGATACTCCCATTGATCAAATAACCCCAGCAGCAGTTACTACCACGTCAAGTCCTATACCTCCATCATCAGCACCAGCACTTCAGCCTCAGCCACAACAACCTGCGCCAATTGCAGTGCTACCACCACAACCACCAGCGCCAAGTCCTACACCTGCCACTGCACCCACAAACACTCCGACATTTATATCGCCAGGTTCGCAGCCTACACCAACACCTCTATCGCAGCAACCCACCGCTTCTCCTGCGGTACCGGCAGCGCCAACTTTAGCGACGATCGAACAAAATCCAAGTCAGTATACAGCTGCTGCCCGGCCATCAAATTCCATGCAGATTCCAGTACGTGGACCAGGGGATATGAATAATCCACCAAGGAGCTAGTATTTTTAGAAACGCTTATGTATAGTAGGAGCTAGTATGACGAAAATTTTACTTGTAGAAGACGATAAGAGCCTGCGCGAGATTTATGGCGTGCGCCTGCTCGCCGAAGGCTATGACATCATTAGCGCTGGTGATGGTGAGGCTGCACTTGCGATGGCAATCAAAGATCGTCCATCTCTTATCGTCTCAGATGTCATGATGCCGAAGATATCGGGCTTTGATATGCTCGACATTCTCCGTTCCACCACCGAAACAAAAGATATTAAGGTAATCATGATGACCGCACTGTCTTCTGATGATCAGCGAAAACGAGGCGAACAGCTTGGTGCAGACAAATATCTTGTGAAGTCACAAGTTGGCATCGAGGATGTAGTGCGTGCCGTTCATGAAGTTCTCGGTGACTCACCACTTGCCGGCGCTACTGCAACCGCGTTTCCTCCTACAGCAAGCAGCCCTGCACCAAATACTATTCCAGCACCCGCCGCACCAGCTCCATCAATGCCTACGCCAACACCTATAGCTACTCCAGCACCGACCGCGCCCACACCTCAGCCTGTCGCACCGACCGCTAGCACAATCCCGTCTCCGAGCTCTAATACTGCAAACGGCAGCGCACTTCCACAGCCGACTGCGCCGTTTTCTACGCCTCGGCCAGGCGGGCTTGCGAGTCGGGTCATCCAACCGATCGAGCGCAATGAACCCACACCAGCAGTGATTGCTGATCAGATCGAGAAAGAACTTGGTAGTGCAATAGAAGCACCGGCCATGCCCACAACACCACCAGCTCCAGTAGCTGGCCCTCAGACACCTGAGCCAACACCTTCGGTAACCCCAGCACCGGCCAAGCCAGTAATATCTGCGCCTCAGCCGCCAGCAGCATCAGACACGCCTGCTCCCGCTCCGTTTCAGGCGCCAGTTCCACCAACCCCTCCTGTTTCGACAATTCCTCCTATTAGTTACGAGGAAACTACTCCGGGCTCCTCACAGCAGACAACGTAGTTGTCCTGTATAATCTCAGTATGGCCACTACAGAATCCCATGAGGAGAGAATTAATAAGTTACTCGCACTTCGACTTGGTATTGCACGCCGAGAGGC
Source organism: Saccharimonadales bacterium (SeqCode) (assembly GCA_036405515.1). Classification (GTDB taxonomy): domain Bacteria; phylum Patescibacteriota; class Saccharimonadia; order Saccharimonadales; family Saccharimonadaceae; genus JASLCR01. The sequence continues at coordinate 3,795 of DASWXM010000018.1, forward strand.
TGATGAGCTCATCGCTAAGAAACGAGTGCAAGTAGACGGTAAGCCGGCAGCGCTCGGTCAGCGTATTCATGATAACTCGCGCGTTACTGTCGATGGCAAGCCTCTCGAAACTTCCACCGTACTCACTTACTTAGCCCTACACAAGCCTGCAGGATATGTCTGCTCGCGACGCAGGCAAGGGGATACACCGACCATCTACGAGCTTCTTCCAGAAAGGTATCACAACCTAAAGCTCGTCGGTCGTCTTGATAAAGATTCGTCAGGTATTATCTTACTGACAAATGACGGTGATTTTGCTCATCAGATGACTCATCCCAAATTTCATAAAATAAAGCTATATGAAGTTGAGCTAGATATACCTTTACAGCCACTTCATCGCCAAATGATCAGCGACTTTGGTGTCATACTCGAAGATGGTAAAAGTCAATTCCAGCTCGAACGCCTTCACGAAGGGGACGATCACGCATGGCGTATTACGATGAGCGAAGGACGTAACCGCCAGATCCGTCGCACATTTGCGTCACTCGGATATGCAGTCGCAAAGCTTCACCGTACTCAGTTCGGCCCATATCGACTCGACCAGCTGAGCGAGGGCGCTACTGCAACTGTAGATCATCAGACATAGTAGAGTAGGCAATACAAAGCATCGCCCGAAGACGCCGAGCTGTAGCAGCGGCGGCTTTTCTGCTCTCGACAGGAATCTGATAGATAAAACCTGGCATGAACACATCAACCGCAGTACCGGCGAGAAGATCTATTTGACCTTGTAGTCGGCGAGACTCCTGGAGAGCTTTCATAGTCTCAGCAGGACTAAACTGCTTATCAGGTTGTTGTAATTCCATAATGACGGCTATTATAACCTAAATTCGTATATATTCAAATATATCTTATTTTGCTTATGCTCGCATAATCTCATTACCTCTGTTATAGTAATACATACTTATGTCCACCAAACTACCTACCGTAGCGATTATTGGCCAAGCGAACGTCGGAAAGAGTTCGCTCTTTAATCGTATGGTCCGTGCACAACAGGCAATCGTCGCCCGCGAAGCCGGCACTACACGTGACAACGTGCTCGGCAAGGTTGAGTTTCATGGTAAGCAATTTTGGCTCGTTGATACTGCTGGTCTTAAGGACCCTAACGATGAATTTGAAGCCAGCATCCAAGAGCAAATCGTGGAAGCAGCCGATGCCGCCGATGTCATCCTTGTAGTTGTCAACAGCGCTCAATATCCAAGCGATGATGATCGCTTCGTGGCCAAGAAGGCTCTTAAAAGCAAAAAGCCTGTTATCCTTGTCACAAATAAAGCGGATCTCAAAGATAGTCTTCCTGATGACGAATTCCGCCGCCTTGGTGTCAAAACCATCATTCGCACCAGCGCCGAACACAATTCAGGCATCGTTGACGTTCTTAATGAGATTATCGACATTATCCCAGCTGCCCGCGAGCGTGAAGATGACGACACACTGCGTATCGCACTCATTGGCCGCCCAAATGTTGGCAAGAGCCATCTATTTAATACACTTGCAGGCAAACAACAGGCAATCGTGGCAAATATTGCCGGCACTACTCGTGATGTTAACCGTGTACCACTCAAGTATCACGGTCGATCAATCGAGCTGCTCGATACAGCAGGCATTCGTCGCCAAGGCAAGCAAGAAGTTGGCATTGAAAAATTTAGCGTACTTCGCACACTTCAGGCCATCGAAGAGTCAGATGTTTGTCTGCTCCTGATGGATGTCAATGAACTTAGTACCCAGCTTGACCAGCGCCTCGCAGGTATTATCGCCGAGGCAGGAAAAGGTATGATTATCGTTGTCAGCAAATGGGATAGTCTTGAGAATAAAGAGGACGAGGAAGGTAAAGCCACTTCTGACTATATTGCTCGCAAGATCAGTTACGACTTCAAGTTTACTCCGTGGGCACCACTTATTTTCACCAGCTCTGTCACAGGGCAAAATGTCAGCAAGATTTTCGAGCTCGTTACCCAGATCGACACACGCCGAAAGCAAGAGACTAAGACACGTGTATTGAACGACCTCCTTCAAAAAGCGCTTGTCAAGCATCCACCAGCCGGTCTCAAGAACACCTATCCAAAGCTTCGCTACATGGTTCAGACCGACACAACACCTCCTTGGTTTGTTATCTACGGTTCAAACCTTAAGTTCCTCCACTGGAGCTACAAACGCTATCTTGAACGACTTTTACGTGAAACTTACGACTATAGTGGCACACCAGTCAAATTCAGCTACCGTGACGAAAAGCAGATCAAAGCCAACAAAGAACGTATCGCTGCTGGCAAAGAGCCAGTAACAAAAGCCTACAAAAAGGCCAAAGAAGCAGAAAAAGAGCTCTAAAAAGGAAAGAGCCTCGCACCTGGAAGGGAGCGAGGCTCTTTCCTTACAGGGGGGCGAGGCTTGTGAAGATCAGGAGGCAGGTTGCGGCTCGAAAATGCCGAATCCCGCATTGTCATCCTCCTGGCGCAGGAACTTCGGAACATCCAGCTCCTCAGTCTCCTCCATGGACTCGCTCCGGACTGAAATCCGAGGTGAGTTCTTGTGTTGCTGAACGATAAGGCGTCCGTGACGCTTCGTCGTCCACCCGATGACAGTGTCACCGAGACTGCCGAGACCGTGACCGATCACCGACAGGATAGTACCCATCACGCCGACCAGGGAGTAGATGATCTTCCAGGTAGTACGCAGCGTCAGTAGCGCCACGATGACCATGAAGATCGCCGCAGCCTTGACCGCAGACTCTCCTTCGACCATCATCAGCAGCCACAAGATGACTGCGATGACTGCACCCTTGATGGCAGTGCTCTTGTACTCGTTCATAGTTCCTCCTTGGGGAAGTAGCTCTCCAGACTGGTTCTGAAGGGCAAAGGAAATGAACTTTAGCATTATACTACATTTAATGTAATTAGTCAATAGTTTATACTATTTCACAGATATGAAGCTGATTATCGGACTCGGCAACCCGGAAGATAAATATAGTGGCACCCGACATAATGTTGGCTTTTTCATGCTCGATCATCTAGCTTCGTCGTATCAGATAGATTTTCAGCCCAAGACAAAGTTTAAAGCACATATTGCCGAGCTATCTAAGGCAGGAGAAAAAGTATTCCTTGCCAAACCGACAACCTACTACAATAGTGTCGGTGAAAGTTACCGCGCGCTGACAGACTTCTACGATATAGCACCCGAGGATGTACTTATTATTGCCGATGATCTCGCACTACCTATAGGTACGCTGCGAACACGAATCGGTGGCTCAGACGCAGGCAATAACGGTATCAAAAGCATCAATGCTCATGGAGGCGAACACACTAGACGACTGCGCGTAGGTATTAGTAATGATTTACGAATTCACATGTCGGATATTGATCTCGTACTCGGCAAATTCTCGTCAAAAGAAATCGACACGCTGGAAGGTTTATTACCACGCGTGTCGACTATCGTTGAAGATTTTATCACTAGCTCATTCGATACAACTACGCACCGCTAGTCTTCGTGATGGTGCCCCTCATGTTCATGTAGCATCTCTTCATGAGTACCATCATGATCAATCATTTCATTCTCATGGCCATGTGAATGAGGAGTTAGCTGAATCACTACTGCAAGCACCGCTACTCCAAGCAACAAAATTGCCGCCTGTACATTACCCTCGCGTCGCGACTTCTCATGGATATCCGGAATGATATCACTCGCCGCAATGTAGATGAAGAAGCCGGCTGCAACTGCGAGAAGGGGAGTAGGGTCGAGATTCATCGCATCACCCAGCGCAAAGGTTGCTAGTGCGGTCACAACAGTCGCCAGTGCACTGAGAAGATTCACGAGTATCACCTTGCGCGGCTTCATGCCTTTTCCAAGTAATATACCAAAATCGCCGATCTCTTGAGGAATCTCATGTGCTGCTACAGCTAGAGCCGTACCGATGCCAGCCGCCGGATTGACAAGAAAAGCCGCCCCGATTGCCACGCCGTCGATCGCATTATGCAGCGTATCACCGACAATCACCAGCCACTGATGCGTCTCATTCCGTTTGCCATGCGCGTGTTCGTGATGATGACTCTCGTGATGATGAAACCAGCTCAGTAAACGCTCGAGTACAAAAAAGCCCAAGAAACCGCCTAGTACATACCAAACAGTCTGGTGAATCCCAATTCCTTCGACTGCTTCAGGCAATACACCTAAGAATGCAGCCGCAAGCAGTGCACCCGCTCCAAACGGCATACCATATTTTATTGCCTTATCTCTTAAAATTTTATTACTCACCAACGCAATGCCACCAATCAGTGAAAACACACTGCCGACCAGCGTCCAAAAAAGTACTACTAAATAATCCATTTTATTATCCTTTTATTTATTCTATTTGATCATTACTATATCGAATAACAATTCCTTATTGCAAATTTGTTGCAATAAGCTATAGTAGTTGCAACATGGAGCAACTCGAGGAGCTATTTCGAACACATAATTTGCGACTCACGCATGCCCGTCGCAGTGTCTTTAAAGCACTCGAACAGGCCAGCTCGCCGTTATTCATTCACGACATTATCTCACTCTGCGTAAAGTCTGATCGCACCAGCATATATCGCAACCTAGAGATATTCCGCAAACTAGGTATTATCGAAGTTATTCCGACTGGCTGGAAACAGCGTTATGAGCTGTCCGATCTGTTTCGTGCGCACCACCACCACTTACAGTGCACACGATGCCACGCACTCATTGCTATCAATACACCAGAGCTGGAAAAAACAATCCATACTCTTGCCAAGAGTCATGGCTACCAGCTCACTTCTCACCATATCGAGCTTCATGGCCTCTGCGAAAAATGTCAAAAATGAGAATGGGGCGACTGTCGAAATGACAGCCGCCCCGGTAGGTGATCTCACTCGTCGAATGAATCGACCGGCCGGACGAAGACGTCATACAACATCTTTCCTGCCCACAGGCACGTCGTGAGGATCATGAGGGCATCCATCATCACCAGAAGGATCTCGAGCGGCAGCTTCTCCGGGTTTGAACTCCGCATGGCTACCGTGATGGCCGTGCACAGGATGGCAAACCCGAGAAGTCTCTGGTGACGCTCGAAGATCCGCCACCGGTGCACGCTGACAAACTCATTCCGTTCCAGCAGGAACAGACCGATCCGAGAAGTCATTACTTCTCCTTTCATAGTCATCTACATGCAATCCCTACAGCTTAATATTATACAATCATGGCTCTATATTAGCAATAGGCTTGACGCCTACGAATGCAGGAGTATGCTTGAGTTATGAGCACACATCCATCAGAAGCCACCCAGGCAGGCAGAACAGAATTTTGGGAAGGCATCATCGACAAAGAATTGGAAGGATACCATCAGATCGCCGAAGGTATTAGAGCTTGGAAGCCGCTTGATCTCATGCGACGCAAGGCACAACTTAAACGTCTAGAAGATTTTATTATGCGAGCAACTGTCATCATCCGAGAAAGTCGAGAGGCAGACGAGCAGCTTACTATACGTAAGGCGGCCGTATACCAGGAGGATTCAAATATTCAAGAGGATGGATGGATCGACTTACCATCAAACCCAGACCAAGCTGGAAGTGCACTACTCAGCAATCCTGAAATTGCATAAATCATATATAGATGATATGATACTCTCAATTTCGTCGAGCGGCGAAAGCCGTGAGACATCTCCAGCAACCCACCGCTCCGAAATCGGAGCTTGAAAGATAGGAAAAAGCAAATGATGCAGTACTTGCGACTGCTGTTTCTCATCCCGATGCTCCGCAGCCTCATGCTGTATGACATCTCGATGATGAAGGAAGGCGACGAGCCAACCCAAGAGTCGGGGAAGCCCGACTTCACCGAGCTCGACGAACTGGTCAAGCTGCACGCCAAAGCCGTACTGCACATGAATGCATTGGGCTGGCCTGTCGGGAGTATTCACCAGATCCGGGTGGGCTACAAGCCCGTCAAGGGACCGCACTGGTGGTCGCGGACGAAGCAGATTCCGATCTACGAGGACATGTTCGGCGCTTCCACGTTCGCAGGCCTCCACATCATGCGAAGCGGTGCCATCTACCAGAGGCCGCTCCTGCATGAATGCATCGGACATTCTGCGCGCAAGACATGGCAGCAACTGGACCTAGTCCGTATCGACCAGAAGACCCGGCGTCACCTCATCGATGCCTTCGAGTACATCCTCGACATGACACCCCAGCCCGTCTACATCCCGTAGTCAAACCGCCCCTCAAGCTCCAAGCCCTCGACTCGCGCAGTCGGGGGCTTGGTTAATTCTAGACATAAATACTAAAAAGTGATATAGTTCAAACAATTTCGTCGAGCGGCGAAAGCCGTGAGACATCTCCAGCCGACCGCTCCGAAATCGGAGCTTGAGAGAGAAGAGATAGTAATGACCGGTACGTCCTCCAGGCGTTCCGCCGAAGATGCGCTGCGCGAACGTGATCGAGAAAACCGACAGCAAGCAGTCGAAGCCGCAAGGCGCGATTCTGAAGCGAGACGCCACCAACTTGAAGAGATCGAGCAGCAGAGGCAAGCACTACTTGCTCAGCTCGTCTTCGAGCAGCAGGCTGCGATCAGTCGGCTACATGCCCGCGACTGGGATGTGCCGGACGGTGAGATAGGAACAGTCATCACCTCAGAGGGATGGCTGGGCCTCAGCTTCTTGCGAACGACGAGGGAGATGGCTTTATGGCCAGTTGGCCATGGTGCCTATCTGGGTTCAGACGGTAACCTGTGGTATGACCCAGCCCACGTGAGCATGGCGTACAAGCGTTTTCGTCCCTACAACCCAAGCAACCTGGGTAACATCGAGATCATCAGGTTCATCCTCGATAAGATCCATGTACTTGGCACCTGACCAGAGCCCCTCAAGCTCCAGACCCCCGATTCATGAGTCGGGGGTTTTGAGCTTTTAAGACAAATAAAAAGAGACCAGGTAAGGGTGGGCATCACCTGGCCTCGTTTTACCCTTCAACCCACACCGAGAACAAAGCGTCATGCGGTAACTCCACGAGACCGTGCGCCTGAGCGAATCACTACTGGATAGTTGTTCTTTGAAATGGTATCCTCGACTCCGAAAAGCCGGGGGTTAAAGGGGTTAGTATGCGCGTCATGCTTTCTATCGGCTTCGTAGTGGAGGGTAGAATACTGCGAAGCACATGACGTGCAATCTAACATAAGTTAGAATAGGGGGTATAAGGTGCGTTTGGTTGGACCTCGCAGAGGTTTCTCCAACCAATCATGCACCATATTAGCACGTATTTGACTTTTAGTCAATACCTTTCGACACTTTTTCTATGAAAATCAATAAGATTTCACCTCTAGACAATAAATATCTCCAGATTGTAGATAATATTGCCAAACCGCCAAAAAGCTTATATTACGCAGGAACTTTACCTGAAAAGCGACTTCCCACCGTCGCCATCGTTGGTACCCGCAAACCTACCAGCTACGGTAAAGAAGTAACGGTGCGCTTTGCCGAAGAACTAGCCCGAAGAGGCATACTCATTGTCAGCGGCCTTGCACTTGGCGTCGATGGTCTCGCTCATAAAGCAGCAATCGAAGCGGGCGGCAAAACCATCGCGGTACTAGGCAATGGCCTGCCCGAGATCTACCCGGCGTCCCACAGAAACCTTGCAAACGAAATCATCAATAGTGGGGGAGCGATAATGAGTGAATACGAACCGCATACCAAAGCTCGCCCTCACTACTTCTTGGAAAGAAACCGCATAGTCAGCGGCTTGGCTGACGCGATTATTATCACCGAGGCGGCAGCACAAAGCGGCACACTCAATACTGCCGCACATGCGCTTGAGCAGGGTAAGGAGGTATTCGTTGTACCTGGAAATATCACCAGCCCAATGAGTCTTGGATGTAATCAACTGATCAAACAAGGCGCCACACCTCTCACTGACAGCGACGATATATTATCGGTTATCGCTCCCGACACACTTGCCAGCCAAGCCATACTGCCACTCGGCTCGAACCCGCTTGAGACAAGTATTCTGCAGTTCATGGCCAGTGGTGTACGAGATGGCGATGAAATCCGTCTCAAAGCCGGACTAGATGCTACTGAGTTCTCAACCGCCCTAACTATGCTCGAGATCAACGGAGTCATCCGCAATCTTGGCGCAAATCAGTGGACAATACGCTAACATTATGATTTAATAAATCGGTCTGGTGCGGAATGTCCGCGCCTCGAAGAATCGAAAGGTGGAATCATGACCGATTCCAATGGAAAGAAGTGTCCGCTCTGCATCGAGAACGGTCTGATGACCACCATCCTCTGGCAGGACGACGAGGCCTACCTGTGTCGACGAGTAGATTTCTCGACCGGCGCAGCTCGGGTGATGGAGAACGAATACATGTTCGTCTCCAAGCATCACACGACAACCGAACCGAGCTGGCTGGCAGCGAAAGCTCAGCCTGTCTTGAAGCAGTTCGGCATCAAGCCTGACACCGATTACACCAACTACACGGTGGAGTACGGCAGGTCGCTGGAGCACTTCCACCGGCACTTCGTCGTGCGCGCCGACCCCTTCGGGATCGGACTCAACGGCATGATCACGCTCGCAACCCAGCAGCGTGACAGGATCCAAGAGCTCGAGGCTGAGCTGGCACAAACACGGCGCCAGCTCGTCGAGGCCCGCCGCACAGCCGGCATGCAACTCACCGGGTTATAGCGATTCATCGCACCAGGCGACACCCCACCATGCTTCCGCGTGCGTGGGGTTTTCGCTTTGGACTTGCATTTTCAAAAAACATTGCGTAGAGTAAGCAGTTGTGTTTACGTAGAGAGAGTAACCATGAGCAAGAATCTAGTTATAGTCGAGTCACCAGCCAAAGCCAAGACGATCGAGAAGTATCTCGGTAAAGATTTTCACGTACTTTCAAGCGTGGGTCACATTCGCTCTATTGTAAAAAAGACAAAAGATGGCACTCCGCCAATCGATGTAAAAAATAACTTCGAAACCGTCTACGAGGTTGACCCTGAAAAGAAAAAGGTTATTACTGAGCTCAAAAAACAGGTAAAAGTGGTCGGTCCTGAAAATGTCTGGCTTGCAACCGATGAGGACCGCGAAGGGGAGGCTATCGCTTGGCATCTTTGTGAAGTCCTGAAACTTGATCCGAAGACAACTAAACGTATCGTATTTCATGAAATCACAAAGTCAGCGATCGAAGAGGCAATCAAGCAGCCGCGTACCGTTGACATGCACCTCGTACAGGCGCAGCAGGCTCGTCAAATCCTTGACCGTATCGTCGGCTTCGAGCTCTCACCCGTCGTCTGGCAAAAAGTACCTGGCGGTAAATCTGCCGGTCGTGTCCAGAGTCCCGCCGTCCGACTACTCGTTGAGCGCGAGCAGGAGATCCAAAGCTTCGAAGACTCAAGCCAGTTTAAAGTATCGGCGCTTTTTTATCATGATAACCAAGAGTTCAAAGCAGAGCTTAAACAGCGTTTTGATACCGAAGAAGAAGCAACTACGTTTCTTGAGAGCCTAAAAGATGCGACATTTACTGTCTCCGACGTGACAAAGAGTCCAGGCACTCGCAACCCAGGGGCACCGTTTACTACCAGTACCTTGCAGCAGGAAGCCAATAGCAAGCTTGGCTTTGGTTCAAAGGCTACTATGGCAAGTGCTCAGAAGCTATATCAGGATGGTAAGATCACCTACATGCGTACCGATAGCGTCAATTTGTCTGGCCAGGCTATTGCTGCGGCGACCGAATTCATTAAGCGCTTGTATGGTCCGGAATATTCAACAGTCCGCAAATTTAAGACAAAAAATGCGTCGGCACAAGAGGCTCACGAAGCAATTCGCCCGACTGATATGTCACGCGAGACAGCGAGCAATAATGAGTATGATCAGAAGCTTTACGACCTCATCCGTCGTCGCACCCTCGCTAGCCAGATGAGTCCAGCAAAGCTTGAGAATACCACCGTTACGATCACCGTATCGACACGTGACGAGATATTTGAAGCAAAGGGCCAGGTGATTACTTTTGATGGATTTCTGCGAGTGTATGGTGCCTCAAAAGAGGAACTACTGCCACCACTCACCGCCAAAGATGAACTTAATGCGTCAGAAATTAGTGCGCGCCAGGTATTTGCCAAACCGCCAGCCCGCTATACCGAAGGTTCTCTTGTCAAAAAACTCGAAGAGCTTGGTATCGGACGCCCGAGCACCTACGCCACGATCATCGACACCGTACAGACCCGTGGCTATGTAGAAAAAGGTGACGGGGAGGGCAAGCCTCGCAAAGCAATCGTCCTGTCCCTTATCGAAGGTGGTGTAGAACGCGAAGTTGTTGAAGAAAAGACCGGATCTACAAAGGGCAAGCTTATCCCAACCCCAAGTGGTGAGCTGATCGCTGGCTTCTTAGGTGATCACTTTGAGCAAGTCGTTGATTACGACTTTACCGCTAATGTTGAGCAAGAGTTTGACCGAATAGCCGAAGACAAACTCGCCCGCAACGATATGCTACGTGATTTCTATGGTCCATTCCACAAACTTATTGAACAATCTGGCGGCATCGACCGTTCAACCGTCGGCACTAATAGAGAAGTGGGTATTGATCCAAAAACCAACAAACCAATCATTGCACGGTTCGGCCGTTTTGGTCCGATGCTCCAGCTAGGCACGTCAGAAGATACCGAAAAGCCACAATTTGCGCCCCTACCTGCAGGTAAAAAACTCGAGAGCATCACGCTCGAAGAAGCACTCTATGCCTTCAAGCTTCCACGGCTCGTTGGTCAGACAAAAGATGGTCAGGATATCAAAGCAAACATTGGTCGTTTTGGTCCATATATCCAGGTTGGTAAACTATTTGTCAGTATTAAGCCCGAAGATCCCTATGATATCACTCTTGAGAAAGCACTCGAACTCTACGATGCCAAGCTGAAAGCCGAAGCAGAGAAAAATATTGCCGATTTTGGTGACGGCATCAAGGTGTTGAACGGTCGTTTTGGTCCATATATCACCGATGGCAAGAAAAATGCCAAGATTCCAAAAGACGACGATCCGAAAACAATTACTCATGAGCAAGCTAAAAAAATCCTTGCTGAAGCACCAGCCAAAAAGGCGCGCGCTCGTCGCCAGACGAAAAAGAAATAGAAGACCTTTTTCCAATTCAAGCCGCTCATGCTTTATAATCATGGTATGCGACTTAAAGAGCGTGCTTTTACTATAGTTGAGATTATTATTATCGTGACAGTAATCACTATTCTTGCGGGAATCAGTGTAGTTAGTTATGGCTCTTGGCGACGACATACCGCGGAAAAGGCACTACAGAGTGATCTTGTCCAAGCAGTCAGTAGCCTCAAGTCCTATACAAATTTTAAGAATACCTACCCGCCAAATCTCGCAGGGACAGGTTTTGTCGGCTCACCAGACAGCGCGCTTGCACTCTATACCGATGCTCCATCGGTCGGTGTCTACGAAACCCTGACTCCAGATGAGAATGCGCAACTTTTTCTCAATACATGCAATGCCAACCTGGATGAAGCAGGATACAATACAGCATGTGTTTTTAACGGCAAAAATGGTGGCGCCAAAATCCATGTTAAAGGAACAAATGGCACTAATCTACAATGGCAACCAAGTCCACTCACCGCCGAATATCTCCGTGAAAACTGCGCATCACTCTGCAGTCAACTCGAGATTATGTTGAGCCAATTCCAAGCCCAGGGCGGCACACTTCCGATCGTTATTTCCGGTGCCAATTCCGAGTTACCTGAACCTACAGAGGTGCCAAATGGTCCCGCTACACGATATTGTCTCTCTGCGAGAAGCGGTGAATATCCGGATATTGTCTTCCACTCCGTGTCATCTTCACTTCATAAAATAATAACGGGTGAATGTCCACCTGATCCCGAATTAAAATACTTTCCATAGTTATCCGTCATTGATAGACTTGTTACATCACGTAGCTAAGGTAATTAAAAGCCTAAAAATACTATTTACCATAAGCGTCTAGTATGTGCTATAATAATGCTATATCGTCATACATTTGACATTATAAATTATTTGTTCTATAATTTGGGTAGAATTGTATAAAACAGCTAACGATCAGAGTGGGCAGAGAGGCAATAAACGATATGGACCAAACACCAGCGACCGACACGTCAACCAATCTACAGTCAACCGTTGAGAACGTACTGGATGTGATTGAGCAGGAGCGCGAGAAAGAAATCATAACTCGTCGATTTGGTCTTTATGATCGAAAAGAGACTCTCGAGCAAATCGGTGAGCTTCTCGGCATCACCCGTGAACGCGTGCGCCAACTGGAAAAGGCAATACTTATTCGCCTCAAGCTAGGTGCAGAAGACGGCAAGATCCCGGCTGTACGTGACACTGAGCGTGTAATGGTGCGCCATTTGTCCGAGAGTGGTCGTGTAGCACGTGTTAGCAATCTTACCGATGCTATCCTTGGCAAGAACTCTGATCTCATTGAAAAATCACGTGTCGGCTTCATTGCAGAGCTTGCGCCAAACCTTACTGTAGTCTCAGAAAATGACCACTACCATCATGCGGTTGGCATCAAGGATTATGGTGACGAGAAAAAGATAAAAGGTCGCGTCGACGAGGTTGTGAAAGCCATCAAAGAGCACGGAGAGCCGATTCATATCGATGAACTCCATGCCAATCTTTCAGGCTACGAACACCCTGACCATGTGCGAGCACTTGCAACTGTCTCAAAGCATTTAGCCGAACTCAAAGATTACTGGGGTCTCACAAAGTGGCCTGCGGTTAATCCAAAAAATATTCGTGACAAGATCTATGTTATCCTTGCCGACAACGGCAAACCAATGCATTTCTCAGAAATTGCAAAAGCTATCAAAGATAGCGACTTCAAGCGCAAGGATGTCACTACTCAGGCAATCCATAACGAGCTCATCAAAGATAAGCGTTTCGTACTTATCGGTCGTGGTATCTATGCACTCGACAGCTGGGGATTCAAAAAGGGAACTGTTTCCGACATTATCACCGAAGTTCTCAAGAAAGCTGGCGAGCCCCTTCACCGCGACGAAATCGTCAAACGTGTACTAAAGAGTCGACAGGTAAAGGAAACGACAATCCTTCTTAACCTGCAAAGCAAACCGCAGTTCAAGCGCGTATCAAAGGCAACATACGAACTTGCTGATCTGCAGAAATAGAGAACAAGCCTCCCTTGCTAATATCCTCCAGAGGTGGGAGAATAGAAAGTAGAGCAATCTATGACAATAATCTCGTGGCTAATTGACACAATTTTACAGTGGTATGTCTGGATACCTATTGTTGTCATTCTACTTTTTCTCACTTGGCGCAACTACCAAAAGCCAGCACCTGCCCGTATCGCAGAGAGTGTTCTTCTCATTCTCGAGATCCCAAAAGCCAACGACAAGTCCGAACTCGCCGCAGAGCAACTTTTTGCCAGTCTTCATGGTATTTTACGAGACCGCAAAGAACTAAAGATATCCGGAGGAGTCCAAGAACATCTTAGCTTTGAAATCGCTTCTGTCGGTGGACAGATTCGTTTTTATGTATGGGTGCCGAAAAATCTGCAAAACTTTGTCGAAGGACAGATTTATTCTCAGTATCCAACCGTCCAAATTCATAAAGCTGACGAAGATTACACATCACATGATCGTGAACACCCTGTTGTCTACACAAATGAGATCATTCTCACCGATAGCGAGATGCTCCCGATCAAAACATTCCAGAGCTTCGAAGTTGACCCACTCGCTGGTATCACCGGAACACTCGCAAAGCTTGAAAATGCAAATGAGGAGATCTGGATACAGGTTGTAGTACGTCCAATCGCTGACGAGTGGCATCGAGCAAGCGATCGCTGGGCACAGTCAGTCAAAGGGGGAAATCCATTTAATGCACTGTTTGGTGGCCAGGGCTTTGATATCCGCTGGTTCGCAACTTTCTTTGAAGCACTCTGGAAACCACCAGAGCAGGGCGCAGGAGCTAACGGAGAGAAAGTACTCTCAGAACGAGAAAAAACTCGCATATCCGAGGCTGAGAAAAAGGCAACGAAGCTTGGCTTTCAGACAAAAATGCGTATCGCATATCTTGGAGACAATCAGACGAATGCCAAGCTACAGATGCAAGCAATTATCGGTACTTTCAAGCAGTTCAACAGCACCAACCTCAACGGTTTCAAAGGTATGGGTGGCAGCTTTAAAAAGGAAGATCTACAGCAGTACAAAGAACGCCGTTTCGATGATCGTGGATTCATCCTCAATATCGAGGAATTGGCCTCAGTCTTCCATCTTCCTCACACCAATGTCGAGACACCAAATATCGTCTGGGCAAGCAGCAAGACAGCCGAGCCACCAGCGAAACTCCCGATTATCACCGGAAATGATGCTATCGATGAGAATATCTCAGCATTCGGTCTAACAAACTTCCGCGGTATCAACCACCAGTTTGGCATGCTTCGCAGCGACCGTTCACGTCATGTTTACATCATCGGCCAGACAGGAGCAGGTAAGAGTGGTACGCTTGAACTCTTTGCACTCAGCGATATCTTCCACGGGCATGGCTATGCCATTATTGACCCGCACGGTGACTTTGCTGTCAACAACTTGAAATTTATCCCGGGTAGCCGCATCAAAGATGTCGTCTACTTTAACCCAGCCGACACAGCACATCCGCTCGGGTTCAATCCACTCGAAGTCTTCGACCCAGGTCAAAAAACTAATATTTCATCAGAGGTTATCGGTGTGCTCAAGCGTATGTTTGGCGAGAGCTGGGGACCACGTCTTGAATACATCCTTCGTTACACCATCCTCGCACTACTCGATCGCCCAAATACAACCATGCTTGACATCACCCGCATGCTGACGGATAAGAAATTCCGTAAGGAAACACTTGGGTACTGTAAAGATACAGTAGTACTCCAGTTCTGGAACGTCGAGTTTGCCAGCTGGAATGATAAATTTCAGGCCGAGGCCATCGCTCCGGTACTCAACAAGGTCGGTGCATTCACCGCCAACCCTATCATCCGTAACATTATCGGTCAGCCAAAATCCACATTTAATATCCGCCAGGTCATGGACGAAGGAAAGATTCTTATCGTCAACCTTTCAAAGGGTCTCATTGGTGAAGACAACGCAGCAATCCTTGGCTCGTTCCTCGTCACCAAGATTCAGCTCGCAGCCATGAGCCGTCAGGATATCCCAAACATCGAAGACCGCCGGCCGTTCTATCTCTATGTGGACGAGTTTCAAAACTTTGCAACCGACTCATTCGCAACCATCCTGTCTGAGGCACGTAAGTACGGTCTCAACCTCACTGTTGCCAATCAGTACATCTCTCAGATGTCTGAGACCGTCCGTGATGCTGTGTTTGGCAACGTTGGCACGATGATTACATTCCGTGTCTCTGCGGATGACTCACCGATTCTCGCCAAGCAGTTCGAACCAAATTTCGAGGCACTCGACCTCCTGCAAATGCACAACCGTAACTTCATCATCAACATGGTCATCGGGGGAGAGAAGACACCGGCTTTCTCAGCACGTACGCTTAACCTGCCACCAGCGCAGACTGACAATATTAGTCACATCATTGAACATACTCGCCTCAACTACTCACGCAATAGATCTGATGTCGAAGCCGAGATCGACCGTCTGACGCTCGCTAGCCAGCAACAAAACCAGTCGGCGCAGCCGCCACAAAGCAAAACGCAACAAGCACAGTGGCCAATCAACGCACAGTCACAAGTTGTGACACCATCACCACAATCATCGGCCGCAACTCCAAGTTCCGCCGAGCAGTCTACTGCACCGAAGAAAAAGCGCAGCCGTTCACGCAAAAAGAAAACAACTACGGCAACAGATGCGTCACAAGAAGCTCCAAAAAAAATGACAATTGAAAAATCAGAAGCAAAACCTACAGCACCCGAAAAAGCATCCGGTGAGACAATCGTAAAGCTTCGCTAGTATAATTAGCTCAATGAACCTTGACTACTCAGCACTCAACCAGCCCGTCACCAAGCAAGATATTGATGCCTACAAGCAGCACTTGCAAAGTCTTGAAGGCAAGAAGAAAAGGACTGCGCCGCTAATCATCTATATTATAGTTGGTATTTTTGGCTTTCTCTATATACTTAACATCTTTTCCCATACTAGTTCAGGAGGCGTCGGAACAGCACTTGCCGTTATCTTTTTCGTAGGGGCTTTTATTACACCTATCGTCATTCTTTCCATGAGAGCACAAACAAAAAGGCGCGCCAAGCTACACAAATTTGCCTTGCAAAATAATCTCACGTTTCGCGCCCTTGCTAGTCCGGCTGGTTACGCAGGCATGATATTTGACGAAGGCCACTCCCGGCAGATCAATGAAAGTCTCCTTTTTCCAGATGGCAATGAGATAGGTAACTTGCAGTACACCGTAGGAGGTGGCAAAAACCAGCGAACCTATCACTGGGCGTATGCTCGCATAAAGCTAACTCGACGCCTGCCAAATATGGTGCTTGATGCCAAGAAGAATAATTTCTTTGGCAAGATATCAAACCTACCAGACGGCTTTAGCAAAGATCAGACATTATCACTTGAAGGAGATTTCAACAATTACTTCACCCTATATGCCCCGAAACAGTACGAGAGTGATGCACTCTACGTTTTTACGCCTGATGTGATGGCGGCCGTTATCGATGCGGGGCAAGCGTACGACATGGAAGTTATTGATGACAACCTTATGATTTATCAATCAGGAACCATAGCCCTCGATTCACAGACAAGCCTCACAAAAATCATCAGTATTATCGATAAAATCGGTACTGAGCTACGTGATCAAAGTCACCGCTATGCCGACGAGAGAGTAGGTGATCGCAAGCAAAATATAGTCGCTATGCCTGGTCAGCGTCTGAAAAATAATATAAAGTTGAGCACTATTATCACCCTACTCGCCGTGATTATATACATCGCGATTAGCATCCTGGCAGCTGGTAACAGGTAGCACAATAACACTATGAATAAATCCTCCAGCAAAATCAGAAAAACACCTCGTACGATTGCAAGCGTTGAAGAGACAGCAGAATTCCTCAAAGAACGTATCTATGCCACTATCACACTCCTGGCGCTCCTTGCTACGCTCTGGCACGGGGCAGACCACTTTACGGCCAAGGGGGCGATTGTCAGCGTACTTGGCACCGTGGTGGCCCTCTGGCTCGCTATTGGTATTGCGTCTCGCATGTCATACCAGGTTGTACATGGCAAACGTATGAGCACTAAAGCCTACACCGAGATTCTTCGCCATCACTCCGCACTGCTTATACCTGCATTTCCCGTCGTCGTCCTTATACTCATCAGCCTCACCGGGCTCTTTAGCCTCAAGACAGCGCTGCTTGCATCATTGATTACACTCCTGCTTTCTTTTGTTGGCTTCTCACTTCTAGCGGGACGGCGCATGCGCAGCAGCTGGACAGAAATCGCTATCACCAGTGGCTTTGAAATCGCTCTGGGGCTTGGTGTGATTGCTCTTAAGATTTACGCTGGTCATTAATATTATGACTCACATCATTTATCTTCCGGGGTTTGGTGATTACTACGATATATTGCGGCGTTTTGCACTTCGCAAATGGCAAAGCAAAAATACGCAGGTAACCTTCGTAGCGATGAATTGGGCAGATAAACGCGAAACCTACGAGCAAAAGTACCAACGCGTAGCAAAAGCTATTCAAGATGCAGCTGGTGACAAGATAGTTATCGTCGGCGAGAGTGCTGGGGGAGCGATGGCGCTTTTCGCTTTCTCGCGCCATATAGAACAAATAGATCAGGTAATTACCATCTGTGGTTACAACCATGGCGCTAGCGACGTCCATCCAATCCATAAAATCAGGCGTCCAGCCTTTTACCGCCTGATGCCGCAGGTCGATAGGGCAGTAGAGAATTTCGACACCAGAGTCCTCCGCCAAATTACCACTATCTACTCCACTCGCGACCATGTCGTCACTCCAAGTCATACCCAGATCAAAGGTTCCAAAGAAGTGAGACTAAGCACACGCGGGCATCTTGTAGCCATCGCTCAAACATTAATAAGAAAAATACCGCTCGAACTGCTCAAATAGAGCCATTTGCTATTTCAAAGAATTATTCCTATACTACATAGCGATGAAGAAACAATCCTATCCACTCTACGAATGGCTCGCCACCTCATTTATCATGGTGCTCGTTGTCAGCAATATCGCCAGCGTAAAACTCGTCTCCATCGGCTCTGTTGTCTTTGACGCCGGCACGATACTATTCCCGCTCTCCTACATCATCGGTGACATCATTGCCGAAGTATACGGCTTTAAGCGTATGCGTGGTCTTCTGATCAAAGGTATCGTCATGCTACTCGCCACCTCACTGACATTTTGGATTGTCGGACTACTGCCAGCCGCAGCCGACTGGGCACTCCAAGGATCATACAACAACATCCTTGGTGTCGTCTGGCGTATTGTACTGGCCAGCATCATCGCGATATTTGTTGGTGAGCTTATGAATGCCTACGTACTTGCAAAGTTAAAAATTGCCAACAAGGGCAAAAATCTATGGCAGCGCTTGATCGGCTCATCTGCTATTGGTAGTGCCGTCGACACTACGCTGTTTTCTGTAATCGCTTTCGCTGGTACGATGCCTCTTGATGTCCTGTTTCAGCTCATCGTCTCGGTCTATCTGATCAAGATGGCAGTAGAAATCATCATCTCACCGCTCACTATGCGGCTGATCGCCTACATCAAAAAGCAAGAAAAGACTGACGTCTACGAAGAACCGCACCTACTATCTACAAAGTAACACCGGCAGGTAGTTTATCTTTGTAGTACCGCTCGAGGAATGATTTCTTGTATTCAAAGAATGTATTGTCGATAATCGACTGCCGTATCCGATCAACCGTACTGACAACAAATCGCTCGTTGTGAATACTCGCCAGCGTAAACCCAAGCATCTCATCCGAGCGGAGCAGGTGATTTACGTAGGCTCGCGTATAGTTCTGACAGGTATAGCAGTCACACTCAGCGTCAATCGGTGTGAAATCAGTCATATACTGCTGGTTACGAATATTGATACGACCGTCGTAGGTATAGAGTGACCCGTTGCGTGCCTGACGCGTTGGAGCTACGCAGTCAAATGTGTCGATGCCGTATTCAATGCCAAGGAAAAGATCGGCCGGTTGTGCGCCCATACCCAGTAGGTGCCGCGGCTTATCCTCAGGTAACGTCTCGTCAATCCAACGCACTACGCTGCTGATTTCACCCGGCTCAAACACACCACCAATACCATAGCCGTCGAAGTCGCGCTCACCAAGAAAGCTTGCCGACTTCTTACGTAGTTCTTCACTGCGAGCACCCTGTACGACGCCAAACAGTGCTTGTAGTGGCTCGCCGCGCTCTTCGTGTTGAGCGTTCAGCTCGTTATGGCGCACCAAGCAACGCTCCGCCCAGGCATGCGTACGGTCAACCGCTTCAATCAAATAGTCATGATCAGCCAGCGGGGCAGGGCACTCATCAAATGCCATATGGATATCAGCGCCAATCTTGTGCTGTAGCTCCATGCTTGATTCCGGCGTCATCAACAGTTTTTGGCCATCAAGGTGCGAACGGAAATGCGCACCTTTTGCGGTGATTTTCACCAGCTGATCAGCGGATTTTTTCGCCAGAGTAGCATCTCCTTTTTCGGTATGCGCTACGGCATCGATGCCTTTTTTATAGGCCACACCGAGGCTGAATACCTGGAAACCGCCGCTGTCGGTAAAAGTCGGTCCATCGTAATTCATGAACTTTCCGAGTCCACCGGCCTGCTCCACGATATCCGCGCCTGGCCGGAGCATCAGGTGGTAGGTATTTGCCAGGATCGACTGACCACCAAGTGCTTTCACTTGTTCAACATTGAGTGTCTTTACAGTTGCTTTCGTACCACCAACGATAAATGCCGGTGTCTGGATATCGCCGTGCGGTGTCTTTATTACGCCAGCTCGTGCCAGCGTCCCATCGAGACGATGAGTAATATCAAACTCAAGTGCTTTCATTATTACTACTAGTATACCACTAGTAGATCAGCATCGAGTCGCCGTAGCTAAAGAACATGTAGCGTTCACGAACCGCATGCTCGTAGGCAGGTTTTAGCTTGCCCCAACCAGCAAAGGCCGCCGTCAGCATCAGCACGGTGCTGTCAGGCATGTGGAAGTTCGTTAGCAGACCATCGATCGTCTTAAATTCATAGCCCGGGTACATAAAAATATCCGCTTCGCCGGAGATATCCGCGGGTTTCTCATTGAGAATCTGCTCGTGTGCATACTCAAGCGTCCGCGTCACGGTAGTACCGAGCGCAAAGATTCGCTTGCCATCACGCTTCGCCGTCTGGATCGCTTCGATCGTCTGGCATGGTACTTCAAAATACTCTTTATGCATCGTGTGCTTTGTCACATCATCGATACGGATTGGCAAGAAAGTCCCCAGGCCAACATGCAGGGTAGCATTCACCACAACCACACCTTTTTGCTTCAACTTCTCGAGCGTATCTTCGGTCATATTCAGACTGGCCGTCGGTGCTGCCACCGAGCCTTGCTCCGCAGCAAATACCGTCTGATATCGGTCAATATCTGCCGCCGTAGCCTCACGCTTCATATACGGAGGGAGAGGGACTGAGCCGTAGGCTTCGGCTACTTCCAACAAATCCCGTTCGCTCTTTATTACTGCCAACCCGCCACCGAGAATCTCCACGACCTCCAGCTCATCAGCGCCGACTTTCAGCTTGTCACCGACACTTAGTTTCCGACGGTAGATTACTTTATGTGTATGCCAGTCGTCAGTTCTGCCGTGCTTTTCCACGAGTATGAGCTCGCGCTTGGCACCATTTGCCACTTTCTCAACGATCAGGCGCGCTTTGATCACTTTCGTATCGTTGATCACCAGTACATCACCAGCATCCAGGTAGTCCACACAGTCCGCATACATTCGGTCTGCCAGTTCGCCAGTTTGACGATTCAAAGTTAGTAGACGAGCTTCGCCACGCACGACTGGAGGCTTATCGGCGATTAGTTCATGCGGGATATCATAATGAAAATCAGATAATTGCATTATCTTATGGTATCAGAGGTAATGAGTTTACACTACTAAAAAGTTGTGCATTTTTAAT
This sequence comes from Saccharimonadales bacterium (SeqCode), assembly GCA_036405515.1. Lineage (GTDB taxonomy): Bacteria > Patescibacteriota > Saccharimonadia > Saccharimonadales > Saccharimonadaceae > JASLCR01. The sequence continues at coordinate 24,919 of DASWXM010000018.1, forward strand.
ATTTATGGTATAATTAAATAGTCCTATTTCCATCAGGAGAGCAGGAGTGGGATATGGCTCCCAACCATTCCGACACCGACAGGGAAGATGCAAGACCTCGATCGAGCATCAAGGAAGTGCTTGAGTACATCGCATACATGGCTTCCGCGCTCACCATCAGTATTGTTTTCTGGTGGTGCACCGGAAACGCCGTGCATGACTTCGTCACCACAATCAAGCATGACCTCTCATTTCTCGCTTACCCGTGAGACCGCTAGAGCAAAACCGCTCGCAGTCTTGGGGGTGAGCGATTTTGCTTTCTCGGAGATATATCGACTATAATACAGATACCATGCGGAGTAAAAAACAGCCGAGCTCATCACAACACCTTCAGGAGGGGGTTATCGCTCGTAATTTCCGCTACGCGCTGACATTTACCGTCGCGCTATTTATCCTTGCCGCACTATACCTTGGCGAATGGCTCAATGCTTACGACAACCTCTGGTGGTGGGATGACATGCTTCACGGCCTCTCCGGTGTCATCTTAGGCCTCATCGGACTGTTAGCTATCTATTTCTTCAACGCTCGTCGCTCTATGGCACTCCGGCCGATGTTTGTTGCAGTCTTCGTCTTTTGCTTCGCCGTGACCGTAGGCGTCATGTGGGAGATTTTCGAGTTCGCCATGGACTTCTTTTTCAAGACCACCATGCAACAGTGGGACATGACCTCACAAGCCATTGTGATAGGGAAGGATTATCAGGATATGGGATTGCGCGACACTATGTCTGATCTTATCCTTGCCACTGTCGGCTCATTGATTGCGGCCATCATTTCGTATATTGCCTACAAGCACAAACGACCAGCCGTGCTTATCGCTATGCGTCAGACATTCCCTTGGATACGACGAGGAAACAGTAGCAAGAAAGCCTAGATATCTATTTAAATCGACGAAGTAGTCGATCAACCGCAAGCGCAATGCTGACTCCAGCCGCAATCTTTGCCACATCGACAACATGCTCCCCGACGCTTTTCTTTATTTCAAGCGTCTGGACCTCATCGTCATCATGGCTATGCGGCTCGTCGTTGAGTTTCTCTAAATGCATGCTAATAAGATGCCCCATGTACACATCAATGTCATTGAGCAAATCATCCTCATACAGCTCAGCAATCCCGTTGAGCACGTCATCTACCGTCTCACTCGTGGCAATGATGTGGTTTAGTATATCTTCTAGGCATGATTGTTCAAATTCCTCGAGACAGTTATCATCCCCAAGAAAGCCACGCATCATATGGATACGCTCATCACTATCGGTCTTTATAAACCTTGCCACAACTTCAAGTCGTGTGTCATGATCAGTGATGCTCCCATATAGCTCTTTGAGGAAATTCTTGAAAGAACCTTTTATTCCTTCATATTTGATATCAGTTTCACCATGACGATCCCGAGATTCGTCTATCTCTACTGCAACTTGCGCCAGACGGTCATACAAACCGTTGCGTCTTTCGTCAAAATCCAAAAGGGCGGGCAGGGAACCGCCAACATCCTTTTCAATGATCTCCCGAAAATTATAATCGTCGTCGGATTCGCGCCCGTTCTGAAACTCTGCCATACTGATCTCCCAATAATTTTCACTATTATACACCTTTGTACAATAGTTTAGGAATTCTTCAATTATCTCGAGTGTGGAGTATTTACATTTTAGGCTAATTATAGTATAGTTATCGACGGTCTTCATTTGAAGACTAGCACATCCAGAAAAGAAAAGAGGTGATTAACAATGGGAACACTCATTCCGTTGCTATCCGTTCTCATCATTACGGCTACGTCACTGTGTGGCCTACTCATCTTCAAGCTGCTGTCGGGCGACTTCGACCGCAACAAGACGCAGACGCTGAAGATTGACAACTCCGATGCGGCTGACAACTTTTACACCGTTCAGGCAGCAAAGGAGCACGTCAAGGTCGCCGAGGCCAACGCTCGCGCCGAAGAGGCACGCCTTGAGCGTGCACGTCTGGAAAAGTCGGACCGATAAGGTTCGCCCACCTGAGCCATGTGGAAATAACTGGCTCACTTATATTTTGAAAAAGAAACGCCAGCGGTAGGCACGCTGGCGTTTTACTATACTATTTCTGCTGCTTTGGCTTTTTGACTTCTTTGCGCTTATTTTGACCTTTGGCCATATACAAACATCCTTTCGTTTGAGTTTAAACGATTTCTTTGATTGGATGAATGCTAGCTGTTCATGATGTGTAGATAATCTCCTTTGCCTACGTACCCAGTATAGCAAAAACAGAGGTGAAAGAGTATAATCCAAACATGGCAAAACAAGATGAGGCTTCCCTCAAAGAACTACAGGCGATGATTCGTCAATTCGTGGACGACCGAGACTGGGATCAATTTCATAACCCCAAAGATCTAGCAATATCTCTCTCACTTGAATCTGCCGAAGTAATGGAGCATTTTCAATGGAAGAATACCGACGAGATGGCAGAACATGCAAAAAAAATGAAGAATGAAGTTGGAGAAGAGCTCGCGGATGTCTTCTACTGGGTACTACTCCTTGCCAATAAGCTTAATATCGATCTAGTCGGCGCGTTTAAAAAGAAAATGAAGAAAAATCAGGCTAAATATCCTGTCGCGAAAGCTAAAGGTAGCCATAGAAAGTATACGGAGCTTTAAGCAATGATCGTCTATTCAGCAACCAAACGGCAGTTTCAAAACGACGTCATGTCAAATGATATTGCAGGAATCATTCACCGCACATACAGGCAAGTTACCGGTCGATCAACCGGTACCTCAGAATTAGCCTCTTGGCAAAATTCATTACAATATATGGATAGGGTATTGGGAGATTCTGAGATTCCATCTGATGCTGGTGTTGCGATCGAATACCATATTCCACGGTCATCAAAACGGATTGATTTTATCTTAACCGGCAAAGATGCTCAAAATCTAGACAGTGCAGTGCTTATCGAGCTCAAGCAGTGGCAAACAGCCGAGTTAACAGATAAAGATGGTACCGTGAGCACACGATTCAAGCATGGCATAAAGGAAACTCCTCATCCATCCTATCAGGTCTGGTCGTACAAGCAGTTGATTGAGGACTACAATCAAACAGTCCAAGATGAAGATATTAACCTGCATCCCTGCGCTTATCTCCATAATTATGACCAAGATGATGTAATTACGAATCAGTTCTATGAGAAATATACATCTAAGGCGCCGGTATTTCTTAAAGACGATGCACATAAGCTACGCGATTTCATCAAACATCATGTCAAATATGGAGACAAGAGTAATCTGATGTACCGTATTGATCATGGCAAAATCAAACCTTCTAAGAATTTAGCTGATCAACTATCATCGATGCTTAAGGGTAATGAAGAGTTTGTGCTGATTGATGACCAAAAAGTTGCTTATGAAACTGCCCTCAAACTTGCCGATCAAGCATCACCCGAGCAAAAGCAGGTATTCATTATCGAAGGTGGTCCAGGTACAGGGAAAACCGTCTTGGCGATCAACCTGCTTGTCGAGCTAACAAAGAGAGAGCAAGTCGCTCAGTATGTTACGCGCAATTCTGCGCCACGCGAAGTATATAAGGCCAAGCTCACAGGATCGTTCACACGCTCTCGAATCGATAACATGTTTAGCGGTTCCGGCTCCTTTCACTCAGTTGAGCCAAGTGCATTTGATTGCCTGATTGTTGATGAAGCCCATCGTTTAAACGAAAAGTCTGGCAGGTTTAGTCATCTCGGGCTTAACCAGATTATGGAAATTATTGATGCAAGCAATCTCAGCATCTTCTTTATAGATGAAGACCAAAAGGTAACTCTGAAAGATATTGGCGACAAAGATGAAATCAGATTCTGGGCAACACAGCGCAATGCAAAGATTACAGAGATTAAATTAGAATCACAGTTCCGCATGAACGGCTCAGACGGCTATCTCGCATGGCTTGATAACACACTTCAAATTCATGAAACTGCCAACAAGACACTTGACGGCATCGACTACGATTTTCGTGTTTTTGATGATCCGCAAGAACTACATGATCTCATCAAAGAGAAGAATAAGGAAAAGAATAAAGCACGCATGCTTGCCGGCTACTGCTGGAAATGGATTAGCGGGAATGACCCGACACTAAAAGATATTATTATTGGAGAGTACAAGGCCACCTGGAACTTAAAATCTCACGGGCAAGCATGGATTGCCCAACCTGATTCTGTTAACGAAGTTGGCTGTGTCTATACGTCCCAAGGACTCGAGGTTGACTATGTCGGTGTTATTATCGGCCCAGATATGATTGTTCGAGATGGAAACGTAATTATCGACATAAAGAGTCATGATAGCGGAGATCGCGGATTGCAAGGCTGGAAAAAGTTACTTACCGAGGATTCAGAAGGTACACAAGCGCGCCTGAATGCAATAGTCAAGAACACTTATCGAACCTTAATGACGCGGGGGCAAAAAGGATGTTATATATACTGCACCGACCAGGAAACAGCGGACTATTTTCGTAATATTGAAGTGAAGGTCAATAGAAGCCGATAATTGCCACCGCCAGATACACTTCGCTTTAGTAACAGAATTAAAAAGAAAGGCCTAGATGAAAAATCTTCACGTTATATTAAAAGACTGTTACGGGATAGGGGAACTTGATAATATATTTGACTTTGACGTTCATCCTGGCGCTGGACACGATAACTCTGAACACTCCCAAACTAATATCATTTATGCTCGCAACGGCATGATGAAAACATCATTTGCAAAGGCTTTACTGGATTATTCTGAAGGTAAAATGCCAACGGACGGACTTCATGGCCGTACCCCCTATATTCAAATTGATGCGGATAATATTCCTCTTAGCGCGGAAAGTCTCTGTGTCCTACGCTCCAACGACGAATATTTTGAATCAGACAACATGGCGGTTTTGCTCTCGAACAAGAAGGATCAAGATAGGTATACAGAGATTATGCTCGATATCGAGTCGGCGACAAACAAGCTATTTGATGTAGTAGCCACTGGTATGAATATTCGCGGAGGTGCGGAGAAAGCAATTGAACTTTTTGATTCAAATTTTCAAAACGAGCATTATAGCCGCCTTGTACGAATTATGTCCATGGACAGTGAGGTTAGAAGTGCCAATCCAGAATTTCTTGCAGTCGACTATAAGGTTCTCGACAATCCTAAGGTCGCCACATTCCTAGATAAAACCCAAACTAAAACAATGCTTAAAGACTATGCAGATATCTACGAAGAGGTGTTGCAAAGGTCAAAATATTTCCAGGACGGCGTGTTTGATTACGCCAATGCCTTTAAGGTACAAAAAAGCCTAAAAGAAAACAATTTTATGAAAAAGGGTGTTGGCAATAAAGTCATTATTGTCACCAAGGGTCAGGAAGAAACCATTGTCGACTCTATAGAGAAGCTTCAAGAGGAATATGAAAAGGATAAAAATAAAGTATTCGAAACGCTCGAGAAGCAAGTTGCTTACGATAAATTCGACAAAGAAATCTCTGCCAACAGCGAACTTCGTAGTCTTCAAACCTGGGTACGACAACATAAGGACCTGGTGCCGCATTTACAGAATTATCGCCACACCAAGACACTCGTGTGGCAGGCGCATTTCGCGGAGAATATGCAAAGCTACGAGAATCTACTACAGGTTTATCGTGGACATAAAGTCGAACTTGACGAATTAATAACTAGGTCAAAAAGTTATGAGTCAGAATGGAAAAGCACAGTTGAGAATTTCAAAGCAAGCTTCCGACCAAAATTTGATATACAAGTGAGAAATCAGGAGGATGTAGTACTAAAGAGCGAAAGGCCCGAACTGGTTTTTATCTACCAAGATGATAGAGGAGGCGCACCTAAAGAAGTGCCTGTCAAAGTGCTAAATGAGCACATATTCAGCACCGGCGAACGGCGAGCACTGTACATTTTGTGTATGATGTTCGAAATACGAGTGCGAATGATGACTGGTCAGGAAACAGTACTTGTGCTCGACGACATCGCCGATTCGTTTGACTATAAGAATAAGTACGCAATTATTGAGTACCTTTATGACTTATCCGCTGATCCTGCGAATAATATTTATTTGATTGTTTTGACACATAACTATGATTTCTTCAGATCATTACGTTTGCGTTGTCAGATGAAATTTCACACTTCGCCAAAGGTATTTATGGCCAGGCGTAATAGCGGCGTCATTAGCTTAAACGATGGTGTTCATACGGATGAGTTTGGTCGCCTCAAGGACCTCTCGTCGAGAAATTTTCGTGCTTTTCTATCTCTCATTCCTCTTGTGCGTAATATTATCGAATATCGGGACGGACATAGAGCAACCGACTATATCCTGCTAACTAATGTAATGCACAATAAAGTTGCTTCGTCAGGTATCACGACTAATCAGGTTATTACAGTTCTTCAAAACAACCTCACAGGCATAAACTTAAGCAATCATGCTAATACGGATCCAATTCAGGACAAGATTATTACAGAGGCAGACTCAGCAATGTCTGATGGGCAAGATGACCAGCTTGAAGATAAAATCATACTCGCTCTTGGCACGAGAATACGTGTGGAAAGACATATTAAGCACACGTATATTCAAGATGGCAACACAATAAGTGATGCTAGCGGAGAGCAAACAGGTAGATGGTATGGCCAGTTTATAGCAGATTATCCAGCCAGTAATTCAATACCCCTACTAAAACTAGCAAACATCGTTACGCCAGAAACGCTTCACATCAACGCATTTATGTATGAGCCTATCGTCGATATGCATATCAACGAGCTAAAGGAGCTCTACAGCGATGTATGTACGCTATCACAATAAGCAAAGCTACTTGATTTTTTGATAACGATACTTGTCTTTAATGTACAAGTCTAAATACTTGCCGTGCGAATCGGCGTTCATGAGACCAGCATGTTCAAGCTGTGGCACACCGTAGTATTGGTAGATACTACCATCGTGAAACTCAACCTCAAGCGTTTGTGTCTCAGCATCGTAACCGATTGATGAGATATTTGATGAGCTTACACTAATACGATTCATATTATTCTCCTTATTTATTGCCGAATGTATTATTCAGCTCCATCAACTTCTGAAAGTCGAGTGAGCCATCTTGCTTTTTTGCTCCAACCAGCCCGAACATCGCATCCATTGCTTTGATTTCTTGCTCGTCTGGGACTTTATTTGCCTGTGCCGCTTCAACAAGTTCGTTGAGCTGGTTGCGAATAGCTTCTATATCCGTGACTAGCACTGAGTACTTATCCAACAATTCGTTATATGCCTCTTTATTGTAACGACGGTCCTCGCGGAACTTCGCTACTGTACCTGCGACGTCGCCGTATAGTTTATTTACATCGGCCTTTACAGCCAAGCCTGCATTGATATTTATATCCGTCATACTCTATCCTCGTGGCGGAAAGTTATCTTTTTTAGGAGGTACAGTGTCGGCTGCACGGTATTGGCTGCTGGTTGTACTCTGTATTTTTAGTTCGCCACCGCCATTGTTCTGCATGTGGGCACGAGTTTGTTTGATTACTTCGGCTTGTGTACGCCCAGTAAAGCTAGATCGTTGCCCGCCATCTGCTTTTGCACGATAACCGTTTGCTCTATTGCCGCTGATTGTATAATTTTTCGCCATTTCATAGCCCCTTAAATAGTTATGTTAGTTAATATTTTAGAGATTTGTGTTTTCTCGCAGTAAACGCAAGTCTCTCGAACCCCTCCGCAGAATCTGTCGTACGATTGAGATTATCTTTATTGTATCGCTGTCAATGTTTTTGTGTCAAGAGTTGTTTTCAGTCTGTCAAGGTGATAAAATGTAGACATATGAGTAAAGGATTAACATCTCTCCAGTCAGCACTATTGAACATTGCCCAGACTCGAGATATTAATAAAATGAGCCTTCGGCAAATCGGCGCGCTGCTAGGTAATGAGCATCCATATGCTGTACAGCTAGCTAAGAAGTCTCTCATACGAGACGGTAGATTCATCTATAATGAGCGCACAAAGCAAGTTAGCTTACCTTCACAGAATTTTGATCGAGGAACACTTGTCCAAGTGCCTGTATTGGGACGGGTAAGTTGCGGCATAGCAACCGAACTTGCGACAGAAGGACCACACAGCTTCCTGCCAGTATCGCCAAGTTTAATCAACACAAAACACTGGGATGACATATATGCGCTCATCGCGGCTGGCGACTCGATGAACAATGCACAAATACATCAGTCCTCAGTTGATGATGGCGATTATGTAATAGTCCGTAAGATGAGTACCTATATTCCGCAAGAGGGTGACTACGTGGTTTCGCGCTTTAATGATGCTTACAATTTAAAGAGGCTGCGTATCGATAAGGAAAACCACCGGGTAGTACTTATGTCCGAATCGACAGAGGACTATACACCGATATTCATTGCTGAGGAGGATATGCAATACTATGATATTGAAGGCGTCGCTATTGATGTCGTAAAGGCGGTAAAAATATGAAAAAAGTCATCGTGTCAATTCAAGATGAGCACACCCTTGTTCTACAAGAAGCAGGGGAGAAGGGTGATTTGATTGACCTAACCTCAATTCATGAGACAGATATTGACACAGCAACTATCACGAACGTTGTGAATTCCATTAAGAAGGACGCTTTCAATGATGCCTTACGCAAGGAACGGGAAGTGCTAGAAGAGAAGATGGCACTACAAGCCAAGCTAAAAGAGCAGGAGCTGACAGAAAAAGTTAAAGCACTTGAGTCCGAGAAAACAACAGCCGCAGAACTTGCTGAAGCAAACGCGAAGAATGTAAGTCAGGCTGATATTGCTAAGCGGGATGCAGAAATTGCCGAGCTACGCGCACAGCTCCACGCAACAGTGACAGAAAAGCAATTGGCGGTAACCGAGGCCGTGACCAAGATCGAAAAAGAGCGAGATCAATTAGTAAACGACCTAAGGAGCAAAGAGACTGAGAAACAGCTGCTCGAGTCGAACTTACGCGATAAATTCGCTAATGAGTTGAAAACAAAAGATGAAATGATAGCCTACTACAAAGATATGAAAGCAAAGCTAAGCACCAAAATGGTTGGCGAAACGCTTGAGCAACACTGCGAGATAGAGTTCGAGAAACTTCGTGCTACTGCATTTCAAAATGCGACCTTCGGTAAGGATAATGATGCAAGCAGTGGTAGTAAAGGTGATTATATCTACCGGGAAACCGATGAGAACGGCACCGAAATAGTCAGCATTATGTTTGAGATGAAAAACGAAGGTGATGAGACGGCTACCAAGAAAAAGAATGATGATTTCCTAAAGGAGCTAGACAAGGACCGTCGCGAAAAGAAGTGCGAATACGCTGTCCTCGTAAGCTTACTTGAAAATGGCAGTGAGCTCTACAATAGCGGTATCGTAGACAAGTCGCATCAGCATGACAAGATGTATGTCATTCGCCCTCAGTTCTTTATCCCAATGATTACATTGCTACGCAATGCCGCGCTCAATAGCCTGAAATACAAACAAGAACTTGCATTGGTACAATCACAGAATATCGATATCACGCACTTCGAAGAAAATATGGAAGACTTTAAGCATGCCTTCGGCAAAAACTATGAGCTTGCCGGAAGACGATTCACCGAAGCAATCGATGGCATCGACAAGACAATCAAACAACTTGAAAAAACTAAGCAGGCACTGCTATCAAGTGAAAATAACTTGAGACTTGCCAATGATAAGGCTCAAGACCTTACCATCAAGCGTCTCACAAAAAATAGTCCGACTATGGCAGCAAGATTTGCCGACATTAGTGGCGAAGATAGCTAGTCATTTATTATTGCACGTAGCTTACGCTTATTGTATAATAAAAATTACTGTGATTAGCAGGTGAACTAATCAACAACCCTCCGACAAGTCGGGATCCATCAGTACGCGACGACTGCGGGCGTGAGGAATAAACGAGACATTCGTTTATTCACATGTTCGTAGTTTTAATTTTAAAAACTTACTTAGACTAGAAAACGAATGCCTCCAAAACATTAAAGGAGGTGCGCCATGAAACGGCGTGAGGTAAAATTTATTATTAGATTGTGCGCAGTAGTAGTTATTAAGATATCTACAAGCATATTCATAGATATAATATTATCACTGTTAGAATCATAGATTTCAGCTTAAAAACTCACTAGGTAGTCCTGTATCCATGCAGTGTGCTTTATACACACAATAGCTTGCTCGAATATACCTAATTGTTAAGATAAAGTGGGCCTCGCCCCTCGAGGTAATCTCTGGTATAATAAACCATAAGCAGAGAGTGAGGGGCGAGATAAAAATCAGGCGCAAAAGGAGTCAAATATTTACGCATGGCATGCGTCTTTTTGTGCTTGCAATTGTCGGTATATATTTCACGTTTGCAGCTCAAGTGCAAGCTGCCGACTTTGCCTACGATCAAACCCTGACAGTTGCTGGCACTACGGCAAATAATAGATTCGGTGAAGTAGTAGCAGCCACAAGCACGTACTTGGCAGCCGGCTCACCGATCGATGATACACTTGGCACTGATGCAGGCGCAGTATACCTCTATGAAAAAGTAGGGAACACTTGGACATATCGACAAAAAATCACTGCGAGCGACGGTGCAGCAGGGGATCAATTTGGTGCATCACTGGCCATGAATGGCACTACACTCACTGTCGGGTCACCATATGATGACCTCACTACCACTACAGATGCTGGGTCGGTCTATAGTTTTGACCTCGAAGACGGCACTTGGCTGCAGACCGAGAAGCTCACCATGCAGACACCAGTAAATTATGAACGATTTGGTACTGCGGTAGATATGACAAGCACACGACTTGTCGTCGGTGTGCCTGGGTATAATGGAGCAACATCTGCAACTTCATTTGGCCGGGGAGCGGTGAGTGTGTGGGACCGACAGGGGATCAACTGGGGCAACCAGTATCTTTACACGTATACTTCACCAGTGAGTGCTACGCGACCAGCAGGCTTTGGCTACTCTGTAGCAATCTCAGGAGATAAGATCGCCGCAGGTGCACCACGCGACTATGCCGCCACCTCAGGACAGGGATCAAACGCGGGAAGCATGTCGGTACTTGCCTACAATAGCGGTACTAGCACATGGGTGTCAGAGGGTAGGTTCTATAGCAATGCTCCGGTGAGCAGTGATTTCTATGGTAATAGTGTCGACATACAAGGCAATACGTTAGTCACAGCCAACTATAATATATCGCAAACCACACCAAAGATTTTTACCCATACCTACAGTGGGGGAGCATGGTCTTCGGCCAATGTTATCGTACCGACAAGCGCCAGTACTGCACGCCGCTACATCGGACAAGCAGTCGAGATTGCCCCAGACCAAACGTCGATACTTGTCGGATCGTATGTAACCTATGTCACAACAGACTTCGTCGGTCGGGTATTTGTACTTAAGCCAAATGAAACTACAGGTGTATGGGAGCAGACTCAAGATATTGCTTCTCCAGACGCTCCCACCAGCGCAGGATGGTTTGGGTATGATGTTGCCTATGCAGGGTCGGCACCCGTCATTGCTTCACCAATGGTAACCGCCGTCACAAATACACGAGGTGCTATCTACACCTATAATCAAGGTGACGGTACTCCGCCAACACTCGCGCTGTCATCCTCATCACCGCAGTACGTCAGGAATCCATACACCGTCACCGTCGACACTTCCGAGCCTGTAGTAGGATTTACGCAAGACGATATTTCTATCACGAGCGGTGCAACTCTCAGTAATTTCACCCAAGTGAACTCGACGCAATATACCGTACTAGTGACGCCATCAACCGACAAAAGCTACACGATGAGTATCGACGCCGGTAAGATGCAAGATGCGGCGGGGAATAACAATACTGCGTCACCGACATTGATCCGCACATATGACAGTACAGCGCCAGCTGCGGCTGTGCTAACCCCTACACAGTCTACTTATTTCTCCTCATCAACAATCAACTCATCTGTGAGAATTACCGATGCCAATGGAAATCTGAGCGGACTAGCAGCTGATGATATCTCGATATCAAATGGCACGATCAGCAACTTCTCGACCAGTTCTGACATCAGTTCTATTACCGGTACATTTACAATCACGCCGACAAGCCAAGGACCGATCAACTTCTACGTCAAAACAGGTGCTGTCACCGACCAGGCAGGAAACGACAGTACAGCAAGCGCTATGCGTATTATCTACTACGATGCCGACAAACCGACGCCGTCTTTTAGTACGACGCTTAATCCGACAAACCAATCGCCATTTCAAGCTACACTTTCATTTGATGAACCGGTAGCAGATATACAAGACGTATCGGCGGGGCAGATCGGCATCTCAGGCGGATCTATCAGCAACTTCCAGCGTGTGACTTCGCAGCAATATACGTTTGATGTGACACCGACAGGAGTGGGCACTGTCACGTTGAGCTACGCTGCAGGCCAAGTGAATGATCGAGCAGGGAATAGCAATAATGCAGCAAGCAACCTAGATGTTGAGTTTGATAACTTTGGATCTGAAGTTACGATATCCTCTACCGCGAACAATCCGACTAATCAATCACCGATACCTTTTACCATCACACTCTCTGAGCCTGTCACCGGTCTGACAGCCGATGATTTCACGGTCATTAATGGTGTCGCTGGCACGCTCACTCAAGAATCTTCGACAATATATTCGCTATCAGTCACTCCAGACACAGGTGGTGACGTAAGTCTCCATCTTCCGGCACAGAAAGCTACCGATGGCGTCGGCAACGGTAATCAGGCTTCAAATACAGAAACCGTCACTTATGACCAGACTCGGCCAAGCACAACCATCTCACACTCCTATACTCCTCCAACCAACGCGTCGCCGCTTGTCTACACTATTCGCTTTTCGGAATCAGTAAGTGATCTTGACGGTAGCTCCATCAATCTCACAAATGCATCGCTTGTCTCACTTGTGAAAGTAGACGCTCGCGAATACACACTGTCTGTCACTCCAAATGATGGAACAGTAACAGTAGAAGTTCCCGCTGGAGCAGTGCAAGATGCGGCATCAAATCAAAACACTGCTGCCTCCTCCAGCCTGAAATCAGACAGGACGGCACCAACAGGAACGGTAAATACGTTACGCTCTGGCAATACACGACCAGGTATAAGCGGTACTATCAGCGAATCTGCGGATGCTGTCGCAGTGACCATAGATGGGACAACATTTAACGCATCGATCGACAATGACGACCACACATGGTCGGTAGGTAGTAATCTATTTGGGCCGCTCGCAGATGGCGTGTATGACGTAACATTAAGCATAACTGATCTGGCCGGCAATGTCGGCTCCGACACGACAACCGACGAACTGACAATCGATACGGATTATCCTACTATTACCATTAACTCTCCGGGTGCAACGACAAATCAAAATCCAATGAGCTTTGATCTCATGAGCAACCGAAACATCAATGGCCTCGACACATCAGACCTCATAGTCACTAATGGAACGGTAGCAGAAATTACCGAGACAGACCGTAGCAACTTTATCGTCAAAGTTACACCTCAAT
>DASWXM010000019.1:0-16958 GCA_036405515.1 Saccharimonadales bacterium (SeqCode)
GCACATCTAGCTTACTACCCCTCTACAGATATTGACATAAGACTATTTGAAAAAGTGACAAAAATGATAACACTTTAAACTGCCTTACTGTATCGATATAATCAAAGTAGGAGGTTTTTAGTTATGAATAAGTTCGCAGAAAAGTTAGCAGAAATTTTTGGCTCAGGACCGTTTATTATTTTCCATGTCATTTGGTTTGCAACCTGGATCATTCTCAATTCATTTTTGCAGTTTGACCAAGAATATTCGATACTTACTATCGTTGTCAGTCTTGAGGCGATTTTCTTGTCATTATTTATTCTAAGGGCAGAGAATATTCAGTCAGCACGGTTAGAACGAAAAGTAAAAGAGGATGTCCGGAAGACAAAAGCCGATAAGAAGAATACTGAAAAGGTACTCAAAGAAGTACGAAAGAGCACACGGTCACGTAAATAAGCTAGCGGCTACTTTTACAGATACCTTAATCTCGCGTATGATGTATTCATGACGCAAAGGAAACCACAAGCAGCCAGACTCGCTAACAGTCTTGGTGTGTTTGGATATTTATCACTTTGTTTTCAGTGGCTATGGGCAGGTGCTGCATTGCTACCGTCGCTTCTTGAGAATGAATCGGTACGCCACTTCCTGATCCCAGAGCCAAGCCAGAATATTACAGCACAGCAGCCGCTCGAAGCTGCGTTTTCGCCTATTCTTTTTCTTGTCGCAATTATCATCACGGTTGTTGTGATAGCCGTATCTGCCATTATCCTCATTCGTCTGCCTATCGCAATCGCAAAGACCGGCAAGAAGACTGTGCAATCAACAGCACAAGCAATCATACCGGTAGTTACGCATCACCAAAAACTGCCCGCTAAAAAACAGCGACTACTGACCGCACGAATCATAAAATACATCAAGTTCACTTTGTGCATATTGCCGATTATCCTGCTATTTATTTTTATCAATATCACCACTAGCCAAATTAGCGATGAGCTTCTCATATTTTTAGAAGCGACCCTGACAATTGGATCGCTTCTATGGTTTAGCTTGCAGTATATCGTCGCACGCTGGCAAAAAGTTGCGGCTGAAAATCTTTTCTAGCTACTTGGCAAACTCAATCGCGCGTGTTTCACGGATGACATTTACCTTGATCGTTCCAGGGTACTGCATAGTACTTTCAATCTTGTTAGCAATGTCGCGAGCCAGCTTGATACCCGAAAGATCATCAACCTTCTCGGGTCGTACGATCACACGAACTTCACGGCCAGCAGAGATCGCGTATGATTTATCGATGCCGTCAAAACTATTTGCCACGTTTTCGAGCTCGCGCATACGTTCGGCGAAGTTTTCAGCAGAGATATTACGAGCACCTGGACGTGCTGCAGAGGCTGCATCGACTACGCGCACAACAAGTGCCTCGGGCGTGGTAGCCTCAATATCATCGTGGTGTGCTTCAATCGCGTGGACAATATCATCTTTCATGCCATATTTCTTCGCCAGTTCGGCCCCGATATGGTGATGCTTGCCTTCGATTTTGTGTGTCACCGCCTTACCGACATCATGAAGAAGTGTCGCAATCTTAACTGTACGAACATTGGCTCCGATTTCCTCAGCGATCATACCGGCAATGTGCGCCATCTCAGTTGAGTGAAGCAATACATTTTGGCCATATGACGTACGGAACTTCAGCTCGCCAAGCAGCTCAAGCATTTCTTTCGGAATACCAACTACACCGACTTCGCGGGCAGCATCTTCACCAGCCTGCTTGACTTCTTTCTCAATCTGCTTCTGTGCTTTTGCGACAACTTCTTCGATGCGACCTGGATGAATACGTCCGTCCTTCATGAGCATCTCGAGTGTCAGTCGGGCTACCTGACGGCGCACAGGATCAAAGCTACTCATCACAATCATACCCGGCGTATCGTCAACGAGGATGTCGACACCAGTTGCACGCTGCAGTGCCTGGATGTTGCGACCTTCCTTGCCAATAATACGACCCTTCATTTCATCATCGGTTAATTTGACTGCCGTGACGGTGCGCTCTGCAGTCACCTCAGAACTCATGCGTTCCATAGCTGACACCAAGATCGTCTGGGCGCGCTCTTCAGCATCTTGCATCGCATCTTTCTGTAGCTTATCAACAAGGCCAACAAGATCGTGCTTGATATCA
The DNA here is from genome assembly GCA_036405515.1 of Saccharimonadales bacterium (SeqCode). GTDB lineage: Bacteria > Patescibacteriota > Saccharimonadia > Saccharimonadales > Saccharimonadaceae > JASLCR01. The sequence goes on from DASWXM010000019.1 coordinate 2,150, forward strand.
CGCTCGGTCATCTGCATCAGTTTTTCTGCCGCATCCTGTTTCTTGAGACCGGCGATCTTTTCGAGCTTTTCCTGCTGTTTCTTGCGGATATCACGGATTTCGTCTTTGAGCTCTTCTACTTCATCTTCACTACGACGTAGCTTTTCAGCACGTTTATCGAGCTCGTCAAGCTTTTTGTCAAGTGTACTTTCACGATCCGCCAAGCGATCCTCAACCTTTTTCAGCTCACGGCGACGTTCCTTCTCGATTTGCACAGCCTCGTCTTTTGCCTTCAATACGATATCGCTCGCTTTTTGCTCAGCACGTGCAAGCTCTTTCTCGCTCTTTACCTTGGCGCTGTTTTTCTGTTGGCTGTCGTAAGCGTATTTTCCACCCACGCCGAACAGCACTCCGGCTACAGCGGCAATAATTCCCTCTATCATGATAGTTCCTTTCCCCTATCGCTCCGCCAAGTGTTCATCTTGACGATGTGAATAATCAAAGCGATACGGTTTGTTCAAAATTTAGTAATGTCATCAGTCGGTAAAGTACAGACTTACTTTTTATTGTAGCGCGTTTAAGCTGCACACGAAAGGCAATAATATAGACTATTTGCGAGGTTTAGTAATATTGGCAGGCTGGCCATATTCTGGCACGACAATTCGGTCATCTTCACCATGTTCAAGTCTTTTCAGTGCTTCGTCCTGCCACGCGTCGCCTATCACACCGACAATCGGAATCTGTAAATCGCTCGCCATTGCATTGAGCACGCTCAGGCCAATCCTGAGACCAGTAAAGCTTCCTGGCCCTTTCAAAACGCCAATGCCCTGGATCGTCGCAAGTGACTCATCCTGCCCACCCAGCTTCGCTTCAAGAAATGCAAGCAAACCATCTGCGAGCTGACGATCGGCCTGCCATATATACTCTGTACGCGCATCGTCCTTTACAAGAACAAGACGACACTCAGGGCTGGAGGTATCAAGTAATAAAATCATAAGGCCTCCTTAATAAGTGCTTCACTTTGCTTACCATTACCTGTCACTGTGAACTCTCGTGTGTCTTCGCTATTTGGCACTATCGTAATTGTTGTGCGGTCTTCGGGAAGCACATCAGCGATAATGCCACCCCACTCAATAACAACGACAGCATTCCTGTCACTCATCGCTTCAGCAAGCTCATCACTCATCAATCCAGCCTCGTGTAATCGATAGAAGTCATAGTGCACGAGCCGAAGATCATCACGCCCATCATACTGATTCTTAATCGTAAATGTTGGGCTGTGAATTTCATCCGTGATACCCATACCACGAGCAATTGCACGCGTTAGTGTCGTCTTGCCAGCACCCACATCGCCAATGAGCTCGATAACCTGACCGCCTTGCACAGACGTGCCAATGCGCTCGCCAAGTTCACGCAGCTCTTTCTCATTTACATTTTTTTTCATTGTCTACCAGTATACCAACCGTCTTGGACTATCACCATAGATGAACTATACTTATACAATATACGGGCATTCGCCCTGCTAAAGAGAGGAGCTTAAGTGGCACGAGTAAAACTGTCTGAATTTCGCGCCAAATCACTACTGATTGATAATTATTCAGGAGTGAGTATCTCACTTGAATCGCTTGATGAAGATCTTGCTAGATTGTCGCCCGATACCTCGTACATTATAAAAGTTGATCAAGGCATTAAAAAGCGCGGCAAACAGGGGTTGATTCGGCTCAATGTCAAGAAAAGCGATGCCAAGAAGGCGGTAAAAGAGCTGGCAGATAAAGGCTTCTCCCGATTTATTGCCGAGCCGATGCTTCCCCATGAAGATAACGAAGAGCAATACGTCAGCTTCGAACGAACACGAGGCGGTATCGTTATTTATCATTCAGAAAAAGGCGGGGTAGATATAGAGGATAATCCGGATACCGTCACCCGATATACTGTGGAAACAGTACCGCTACCAAAACAATTTACCGCACATATTATTGATGTAATGAACAATGAACACCTATCGTTCGTTGAAATAAACCCGCTCATTATCCGTGGTGACGATTGTATTTTACTTGACGCCGCAATCCTCGTTGATAGCGCAGGCGAATATATTGCCTCTTGGAGTGAAGCAGACATCGTAGAAGCTCATACTCCGACCGAAAGCGAGGCAGCAATCGCGGAGTTAAATCAAAATTCACCGGCAGCATTTTCATTCCGTGTCTTAAATCCTGACGGCGCCTTGTGGCTACTCCTCAGTGGTGGCGGAGCAAGTATTACTATTGCAGACGAAGCAATGAACCGAGGTAAAGCGGGATTGATCGCTAACTACGGAGAATATAGCGGCGGACCAACTCAGGAAGAGACATATCTCTACACCCAGAAAGTACTCATGCAGCTATTTGGCTCAGTTGCTCCGAGAAAAGCACTTGTCATCGCGGGTGGTGTGGCAAACTTCACGGATGTCAAAAAGACGTTTGGTGGTGTAATACAAGCCCTCGAAGAGGTGATTGATGATTTGCATAAACACAACGTGAAAGTATTTGTCCGACGCGGCGGACCAAACGAAGCAGAAGGTCTCAAGAAAATGGAGGTATTCTTGAAAGAACACGACCTGTTTGGTAGCGTGCACGGATCGGATATTGTCCTGACTGATGTTATTAATGAATCACTGGAGTATGTCGATGCGTAACATAGTAGATATCAGAAAAAATCCAGGGAAAATACTGGCGCTTGGCAATTATCGTCCTGGCTACCAAGCGATCCTTGACTTTGATTATCTATCGGGAAAGTCAGAGCCCTCAATTAGCGGAATAGTCACCGCAAGTGGTAAATTTCAAAAATACTTTTGGGGCAAAAGTGAAATCCTTATCCCTTGCTTCTCCAGTCCAGCTGCCGCAAAGCAAAAGCTCGGTGATATCAATTGGATGCTCAATGTTAATTCAGGACGCCGGGCATATCGATCAACGGTTGATTTTTTTGAAGCATTTCCAGATGCCTATGGCGGACATATCTTTGCTGAAGATGTGCCGGAAAAGGACGCACTTTCACTCTATGAAACATACCAAGAGGCAGGCAAAACACTCGTAGGAACAGCCGGAGTCGGGTTGCTTGTTCCTGGCTCACTCAAACTTGGTGTCGTAGGGGGCGTTGACTGGCGACAGCTCGAGAAAAATCAACTCATAGCACCAGGATCTGTCGCTGTACTCTCTGCGTCAGGTGGTATGATTAACGAAATCATCACCATGGTTGCGTCTACTAATCACGGCATTAGTTTTGCGCTCTGTTTTGGCGGTGATCGTTTCCCAACTACTAGCCCCAAAGAAGCTTTTGAAGCCGCCGAGGCCGATCCTACAACCAAACATATTGTCTATTACGGTGAGCTTGGCGGGCAGGATGAATACGAACTGGCCGAGCTCATAAAATCAGGCGGCATCACTAAACCTGTCACCGCCTACATCGCAGGTGTAATCGGCGAAAACTTCGATCAACCAGTACAGTTTGGTCACGCCAAAGCACTTGCTGGCAACAAGAGCGAGACTGCCAGTGCAAAGCGTAGGATACTCGCAGAAGCTGGCGTAACCGTTGCCACCTCAATGACGGGCTTCTACGATGCCATCACGACAATTCCTCAAGATAGCACAGCATCGGAGCAGAGTAGCGCACTTGCCAATCGTCATAGCAGCCTATTTTCGTCGACTATCTCAAGAGAATCCTCCAATGGCTATGAATTTATCGGCACCCCACTCCAGTCATGGGCTACTGAGGGCGATATTTCCCTACAGATTACTGCCGCGCTTCTCGGTAAGCGTCCAAGCTCCCCGATTACAAGCGATTTCATTAAACAAGTATTCTTGCTCTCGGTAGATCATGGGCCCCAAGTATCTGGTGCGCTTAATACGATTGTCACCGCTCGCGCAGGCAAAGGTCTGGTTGACTCACTCGCTACCGGACTACTGACTGTCGGTCCTCGCTTTGGTGGTGCAGTCAGCGATGCAGCCAGAGAATGGTTTGACGGCGTAAATGAATCCCGCGACCCCCAGGAACACATAGAGACGTACGCAAAGGCTAAAAAATATATCGGAGGAATCGGTCACAAGAAATACCGACTTGGCCTTCCCGACCCTCGCACATCCATACTCGCCGCTTTTGCCGACAAGCTACCCTCACACCGGTACTTTGATTACGCAAAGAGTATTGAAGCAATCACAACAACTAAAAAAGGAACACTAATTCTCAATGTTGACGGTCATATCGCCGCACTCATGCTTGATATTCTTGAAACACTCGAGAACTACGAGGCGACCGAACTCCATGACCTGATTAATGCAGACTTCTTTAATGCATTATTCGTCATACCACGTACAGTCGGTTTCGTCGCACACTATCTTGATCAAAAGCGTCTTGACGAGGGACTATTCCGCCTTCCTGACGAGGACGTTCTATTAAGTTAATGATCCCGCTATTTGTTTCTTGAGGGAACGCGTATTATACTTATGACAAAATAAGGAGGAGACATGGAGAACACGAAACACATCAAGCCAGAAGAATCGGTAGAACCGTCAGGCAACTGGACAAAGAGTATACCAGTCAAAAAATACATTATGTATGTACTGATCGGCGGCCTTGTCTTATCGGCACTAATATCAATCGTTGCCGTACTTGCAGGTGAATTCAATGATACTGTCGGCCGCGCCTTCGGTACAACGCTCACTATCATGCTTCATTCACTCCTCGGACTTCTCTTCCTATCGGTGAAGCGCTCACGCAGTTTAAGTGGTGCAATCCTCATTAACACCACCTTCACTCTTATCGTCGCCAGCATGATGACATCCATCCTTGGTATATGGGATATCGTACCTGGAAGAATCGTTGGTGACCTGTACAGCACTTACCTTCTTACAGTCGTTGCTGCATTGATCATTTCTGGGCTTGTATCAGCGCACATCAAGGACAAGGTAGTCGGCGGGCTTGCATGGGGCGCATCAGGCACGGTTGTTGTGGCTTTTATTTCACTAATACCGTGGATCTTTGCCGAATTTCCCGCATCACTCCCACAATTTTACTTCCGTGTCGTTGCAGCACTATTTATCCTTGCTGCGACTGTTACCATTCTCACTGTTATCTTTGATCGCCTCTTTATGATCAAACACCCTGAGCTCAAAGCTCCGACAAATCCAAATGCGATGCCTCTATGGGTAAAAATCCTGCTCGGCTTCCTTATATTCATCTTTGGCGGCTGGTGGATTATTGTACTACTTTTCGGTCTTGTCGGCTCCATGTTCAGCTAAGATGACTTCATTCTCGCATAAATCAGCCTCGCACATGAGGCTGATTTATTTTCCCGACACTAGCGGAGTTGTCGTAATTTGCGGTATAGTAGAGCGTAAGCACTATGCGTATAGCTGACATCACCATGGAAAAGCTTCTTGTCGACAGCGGTAAGCTAACCGCTGGTCAGGTCGAGGAGCTCAAGACACAGGCCGCAAAATCGAGACGGCCTCTTCAAGATATCGCCGTACAGCAAGAACTAATCAATGAAGTAGAGCTCACAAAATTATACGCCGCTTATACCAGTATTCCGTTTATTGAGATTAATCCGGACGATATACCGTCAGCAGTACTTGAGAAAATTCCTGAGCGTATTGCTCGTCAATACAATGCAGTACTCTTTAAGCTTGATGACGAGGGTGTATCCCACCTTGCAATGGATGACCCTGATGATGTGCAGGCGCTCAATTTCCTCCAGAAACAGATAGGTGACAACTTTAAGCTTTATATTGCCACTCATCAGAATATTTTGTCGTGTCTCGAAAATTATAGTGGAGACGTTAGCGAAAAGCTTGATGATGTTATTGACGTGCAGCGCGAGGACAGCTCAGCCGAAAGTGTTGACGAGGCAGATATCGCCGAAGATTCACCAATTGCAAAGACAATCAATCTGCTACTTGAATACGCTATCCGCTCAAGCGCAAGTGATATCCACATCGAACCACGAGAAGACTTCGTCCAGATCCGATACCGTATCGATGGTGTACTGCGCGAAGTTAACCGTCTTCCAAAAAATGTGCTCAATGCTCTTATAAGTCGTATCAAGATACTCTCAAACCTAAAGATCGACGAGCGACGCGTGCCCCAGGACGGACGCTTTAAAATCAAGCTAGCCGGACGTCAGTACGCCTTTCGTGTCTCGACTCTTCCGATTAGTGATGGCGAGAAGATCGTCATGCGTATTCTTAACGAGTCAAACCAAGCCATCACCCTACAAGATCTTGGCTATTGGGGTAAATCACTTGCAACTATCAACGATGCACTTACCGAATCGAATGGCATGATACTTGTGACCGGGCCGACCGGATCAGGTAAGTCAACCAGTCTTTTCTCTATTCTTACAATGCTTAATACTCCGGACGTAAACATCTCAACAATTGAAGATCCAGTGGAATACAAGGTACCTGGTGTCAACCAGGTGCAGACAAATCCAAAAGCCGGAATGACGTTTGCTTCTGGACTCCGTGCACTTTTGCGTCAAGATCCAAACATCATCATGGTTGGTGAGATTCGAGACGGTGAAACTGCCAACCTAGGTGTACAGGCAGCCCTAACAGGCCACCTTGTATTCTCAACACTCCACACCAACGATGCAGCAACCTGTCTCCCTCGTCTCCTTGATATGGGCATCGAACCCTTTCTCATTGCCAGCACCGTACGGGCAGTAGTGGGACAACGACTCGTCCGTCGGCTCTGTATGACCTGTCGGGAAAGCTATACTGTAGATCAGACAGAGATGAATGCTCTGCGAGAAACCTTCTCCCTTGATGATGCCGCTATCCTGAAGCTTCACGAGCTTGAAGAGCAGGCAAAGAGTGAGAAAATTGGTGACGATACGCCAACTGCTATCACAAATAGTACGATTTCTACACTTTGGAGAGCTCATCCAGATGGATGCGATGATTGTCACAATACTGGATTCCGTGGCCGTATTGGTATTTACGAGGTGCTTGGAAACTCTCTTGATGTTCAAAAATTAATAGTCGCCAACGCCACGAGTAATGACATTAAGATGCAAGCCGTTAAAGATGGAATGGTAGTTATGCAGGTTGATGGTATCGTCAAAGCACTACGTGGACTCACAACCGTCGAAGAAGTTCTTAGGGCAACAAAGGAATAACCCATGACACTGTTTAGTTACCAAGCCACAAACAAAGACGGCAAGCATCTTTCTGGCCAAGTAGAAGCCACCGACCGAGGTGCCGCCTTACGGCTTCTTGTCGCTCAACAGTTACGTGTGTCCCTCATTAGGGAAAATAAAAAGAAACAGTCTCTCGGCGGTTTCTTTGGTAATCGAGTTAAATCCGACGATATAGTCATATTTACTCGTGAATTAAGCGCGATGGTAAGCGCAGGAGTGCCTCTTCTGCGAGCACTCAATTCACTTCAACAGCATACGGAGAGCCAGGCGCTTAAGAAGATACTGGAAGCCGTATGTCACGAAGTTGAATCGGGAGCACCCTTGGCTGATGCACTAGAGAAACACCCTCAAACCTTTAGTAATGTCTACGTAAACATGGTTCGTGCCGGTGAAGCAGCAGGTATTCTTGACGAAATCTTGAAACGCCTCGCGATGCAGCAGGAAAAAAACGCCACAATGCGCAAAAAGATCAAGAGCGCCATGACCTATCCGATGGTACTTGTGTTTATTACTATTGCCGCATTCTTCGGGCTGATGCTTTTTGTCATTCCGCAGATTGGAAAAATCATTAAGGATCTTGGCGGTGAAGACGCTCAGCTCCCCGCATTAACCCAAGCTATGCTTGGTATCAGCGATATTATCGTACGATTCTGGTGGATCGTTTTACCACTGCTGGCATTTGGCGTATTTATGCTGCTGCGCTATATCCGCACGCCAAAAGGCCGATTTGTATTTCATAGCCTAGTCCTGAAATTACCCGGCATAAAGACGATTATTATGAAAGTTGCTATCGCCAGGTTTTCGCGAACATTCTCGGCACTAATAGGTGCTGGTGTTGCCGTACTGGAAGCACTTGATGTTACAGCGCACGCTGTCGGCAACTCGCTCTACGAGAAAGCACTCCTTGATGCTGCCCAGGAGGTAAAGGAAGGTACGCCTCTGTCTACTATTATTGAAAAAAATAAGCTCTTTCCGGCTATTGTAGCGCAAATGCTTTCGGTAGGAGAAGAGACCGGTCAAACAGATACGGTACTGGTTAAGGTGGCAGACTTTTATGAAGAGGAGGTTGATGTTGCCATTGACGGCCTCAGTTCAATTATTGAGCCAGTTATGATCGTATTCATGGGTGGCATGGTTGGTGTGATCGCAGCTAGCGTCATGATGCCAATCGCCAACCTATCTAGCTCAATTAAGTAGGCTGTTTTCCTTATAAAACCGCTTATGTTCGTGTATACTAGAGCAAAGAGAAGTGGGCAATGTAATTCGTGGGAAAACTATACTATCAAGATAAGCCAATTATTGGTCTCGACATCAGTCAGACCGGTATTAAAGTCATGGCAATTAATGCCAAGAAGTGGCTTGTAACTGGCTATGGAACAATAGATTTGGACCCCGCAAAGGTCACCGCATCCCTCGAGAGTGATGACGATTATCTTGAGACAAGCCTTAGAACCCTACTTTCCAAAAACATCCTCGGTCATCTCCCGAGCACCCACACTGTCTTAAGCGTTCCAACAGGACGAACATTTACCCGGACCTTCCAAGCCCCACTTGAAGCCGAGAAGCACCTCAAAGATGCCATCAGCCTTGAGATCGACCAGTACATACCGCTCCCTGAAACCTCCCTCTATGTCGACCAGGAAATTACCGAGCGAGACAAAGAATCGATTACCGTCTCTATGAGCGCTGCTCCACGTAAACTAATCGATCGACTTACCTCTATTACCGAAAATGCCGGCCTGGAAGTATGTGCGGTTGAGCCAAGCATCAGTGCAGTTGCCCGCGTACTAAGGAATACCGAAGAAGGCCATCTGCCAACGGTTATCGTCGACATTGGTCCCGCTAGCACCGATATCGCTGTGCTTGATGGATCAATCAAAGTAACAGGAAGTGTTGCTATCGGAGGTAATACCTTTACTCTCGATATTGCTAAAAAGTTAAAAATACCTCTAGAAAATGCTCACCAGCTTAAAGTACTCAATGGACTGAATGCAGGTGCACGCCAACAAAAACTTCGCGGAGCCCTTACTCCAAGTCTTGAGCGTATTCTAAATGAAACCCGTAAAGTAATGCGCTACTATACTGAACGCCTCGAAAACAGTAAAAAACTTGAACAGGTCCTGATCGTTGGTGGCGGAAGTAATGTCCCTGGAGTAGGTGATTACTTTACCAATGCATTAGTCATGCCAGCCCGTGTCGCTAGTCCATGGCAGCGACTCAACTTTGGTAGTCTTGACGGACCAGCAAAGCAATTCCGCCCACGCTATATTACTGTAGCCGGCCTTGCTTCTGTTGACCCGCAGGAGGTATGGGAATGATCAACTTGCTTCCGTATGATCAGAAAAAGACACTTGCAGCTGCTCGCACAAATACAGTTTTGCTGCGCTACAACATCATACTGATAGCTGCTGCCGGTTTCCTGGCTTTAGCAACGGGAATCGTTTACTTTTATCTCACAAATGTACAAGCTACAGCTGAAGCGAAAATACAAGAAAACCAGCAACGGGAGAGTTCCTACGCTCAGGTGAAGCAAGAAGCCACTGCATTTAAGAGCCAGCTTGACGATGCTAAAGCTATATTTGATGAGGAATTATCATACAGTACAGCACTGGTCCGTTTCGCCAACCTCTTTCCAAGAGGTGCCACAATCGGTCAAATGTCATTCAATAGCGATAGCTTCTCAAAACCTACAAACCTGACAGTACGACTGAGTAGCAGAGAAGCGGCCAAAAATCTTGAAAAGAATATGACAACCTCTCCTTATGTCACAGGATTCAAGGTTGACTCCTTCTCTTACGACACATCCGGGGATGACGTAAATTGGAGTATTTCGTTTACTTTACTGAAGGACATAGCAAAGAAATGATTGTAAAAACACGAAGATTAAATGCTGTTGTACTCAGAATTATCCTGAGTATATCATTGCTTCTGGTTGTTGCTGTCGTGGTCGCCGGTTTCACATTTACGCATCAGATGCTCACAGAGTATGCTATTTCAGTCGGTAGAAAGAATATTGATGCCCAGTCCTCGGATAAAACACTGCAGGCTCTTACTCATACGGAGAAGCAGTTAGCTGATAATACAAAAATTCGTGATGATGCAAATAAATTGCGTCTCGATGATGAACATCCGGAGTTTGCCGTGCGCGATGTCCTCACGCGCATCGCTAAAGATAATAAAATCAGTATAAGTATTGCAAGTGGCAACTCGACCGATTCCACAAGCCAGTCTTCCTCTCAGACCCAGGCTCCTACTGCTGGCACTACAACCACACCAACCCCAGCAGCTACTTCAGCAGGAAAGACATTCAAACTCGCTGTGAGCGTAAAGCCAAATAACGCCGATAGTTTCAACAGAGATACCTACAAGGATTTTTTGCAGTTCTTACGCGATCTTGAGCAGAGTCTCCCTAAAATAAAAATCAACGGGGTTGAAGTCAGTGGCGGAGGCGAAAGCTCAAGCGGCTCAACTGGCAACGGGCAAACATTGCCCTCATCAGGAGGTAATAGCGTCTCTATAGGATCCATTAATCTCGAGATATACATTAAATAAGGAAGATACGATGAATAATTCTATTTCAAACACATCACTATCGGGACTAAGTACAGTTCTTAGTCGAGTCTTCCATCGATTCGGCTTTATTGCACTCTTCTTGATTGTTGCAACCGGACTTATGATAAGCGTCCTGCTGCTGGTTGGCGTGATCGCTAAGACCGATAACCCTGGAGATTACGCACCAGACACCAGTGCAACGACATTCGACCAAGCAACAATGGATAAAATCGAAGGTCTTTCACAAAAAAGCACAGTTGATACAGGTGGTCGTCTACTGCCCTTCTGGTAATCAAACTAGATTGCTATAATATATTTATGCTTATTGCAGCAAATAGACTAGAGAACGTACCTGTCATGAGCTTGCAGACTGGTGGTCAGCTGGCTCGCGCTAAGGCGCCAGTCATTGATCCTCGCAATCTAATGATTATTGCCTATGAGCTCGAAGGTCCCTCTCTTGACACACACCCCTCTTTCCTTCTCATCCAAGACGTAAGGGAATTAAGCAATCTGGGCCTGATTGTAGATAGTAGCGACGAATTTATTGGCGCCGATGATGTAATTAAACTTAAAGAAGTATATGAATTCCATTTTTCACTCATTGGCAAGCAAGTCTTCGATCAGAATAAACATAAATTGGGCAAGGTTACCTCCTACTCCATTGAACCGGAAAGCTTTACCGTTAAGCAGCTCAACGTTAAGCGACCGCTTCTTAAGAGCTTCAATGATACAGAATTACTTATCGACCGTACACAGATCACCGAGATTACAGACGATCGAATCACAATTTCACATGATGAACGTGAACCATCTCCAGCTAAGCGCGCAGCCAAAGCTTATACGAACCCTTTTCGCGGTCAAACACCACAGCCAGAAGCCATTAATCGTCAAGATCAGCGCTAAGCGCTTGCTTGATGTCATCATAGCTGAAGCCCTGACGAGCCAAGTACGCGATCAGTTTCTGCTCATCGGCATATTTATTTCGCTTTTTTTCAATAATCTTCACAAGCTCATCGCTGTCATGACGCTCAGAGTCCGCCAGTGCTGCCTCAATGACAGCACTCTGCACGCCTTTCTGTGATAATTCGCTGGCCAGTTTACGCCGTGAACTGCCTTTCCGCATATTGCGGTTTTCCACCCACCAGCGAGCAAACTTCCCGTCATCAATATATCCGCGCTCGTCCAGCCTGCCAAAGACACGGTCAGCCAACTCTTTACTGACGCCTTCGCGCTCTTTTATCTCGCCGGTTTTTCTACTTTTATACTTGGTTGCCATGGTCTTTTTCCATAAATAGTCCCGAATCTCACGCGCACTGTGCGGTCTGAGCAGTGTATACTCCAATGCCCTGGCATACAATTTACCAAACTGACTCTCAGTCTCCAGCTCAGCAAGCTCCTCGTCGGAGTATTCATTGCCGATTTTTATCCCAAGATCCGTAACTTGCAAGATATCGAGTGAAAATCGGTACTTTCCATCAACCGAGACATTGACGCGATCAGGATTGCGTATCGCTTGCGAGATATTAGTAATCTTCATCGGTTGCTTCGGCTACACCCCGTTCCGTAAATGTAACCATCAAAGGGCGCGAAGGTATTGTCACAGAGCCAAGATAAGTCGACCCATCCGGAGTCGCGCGTGGAAAAGTGACAGAACCAGCGCGCATCTCTCTATCTTGTTTTTGACGCAGCAAGGCTTCGCGCAAAGCATCGCACGCGAGAGAATTAACTTCATCCAATCCAATATGCGTCATGAACTCCTGCTTACTTTGTCTTTTTGAGTTATATGTACGCTGTTGACGAACAGACTCCACCCACCAACGAGCGATTTTCTCACGTCGATTTAGCGGAATAACATTTATCCACGACACCGTCTCACCTAAGGTAGTCTCCGTCATTACCGCAATCCTTCTGCTATAGTCTCAACATTATGCCAAACACGCTTGCGGTTTTTTGTCTCTTTTTCAATCACAGCATCCGCAAGGTTGATTCCGAGCTTATTACATAAACTCAGTAGCAATAGCTGAACATCAGCTAGCTCATGAGAAAGCTCGCTTTGCACTGAGTCACTTGCCATCTTGACATTATGAAGTGGACGCAATGCTTTTGCCACTTCACCAATCTCCTCGACGAGCAACATGAAAGAGTCTTGGATTGTTTCGTCCGAGAACCCACGCTCCTCACCTGTTTTCTTCACATAGGCCTGAAGTTTTTTCAACGTATCTGCGGCAAGAAGGTCGTTATGAGTTGTGGAGTTACCCATAGCAGGCTACTCTTCCTCAGCGACTTTTTTGCGAACTTCCTTTTCAATTTCCTCAAGTACTTTTGGATTTTCTTTGAGATAAACTTTCACCGCTTCGCGACCTTGACCAATCTTGCCATCTTTATAGTCGTACCACGCACCCGATTTGCCAACGATCCCATGTTGCGCGGCGAGATCAAGTACATCACCGGTCTTTGAGATACCTTCGTTGTACATGATGTCAAATTCAGCGACACGGAATGGCGGCGCAATCTTGTTTTTGACGATCTTCACCTTGGTGCGGTTGCCGATAATTTCCTCACCTACTTTCAGCTGACCGATGCGGCGGATGTCCATACGGACCGATGCGTAAAACTTCAATGCATTACCACCAGTAGTCGTCTCTGGATTGCCAAACATCACTCCGATCTTCATACGGATCTGGTTGATGAAGATAACTGTAGCCTTACTCTTATTGATAATACCCGTCAGCTTACGGAGTGCCTGACTCATAAGACGAGCCTGAAGACCCATGTGGCTATCGCCCATCTCCCCGTCAATCTCAGCCTGCGGTACAAGTGCTGCAACCGAGTCAACAACGATTAGATCGACTGCATTGGAACGCACAAGCGTCTCAGCGATCTCAAGCGCCTGCTCACCATTATCTGGCTGGCTCACGAGCAGGTTATCGGTATCAACACCGAGCTTCTTCGCGTACGCCGGGTCAAGCGCATGCTCAGCGTCGATAAATGCAGCTGTACCGCCCTGCTTTTGAATCTCCGCAATTGCATGGAGCGTCAATGTCGTCTTACCGGAACTTTCTGGACCATAAATCTCAATGATACGACCCTTTGGATAGCCGCCACCTAGTGCGAGGTCAAGCGAAAGCGCGCCACTTGGGAGTAGCTCCACATTTGCACGTTTCTGTTCGCCCAGCTTCATGATTGAGCCGTCACCAAATTGCTTAGTGATCTGGTCCATCGCAAGCCCAAGTGCCTTTAATTTGCCTTCTGCGTCTGCCTTTTCTGCCGGTATTGCAGGTTTTTCTGCCTTTTTCGCCATATGAAATTTCTCCCTCTCTTATCTCTGTTAGTATTATACCACTTGAGAGATTCTTGCGCGACTTGCCTATGCTATAATTTAGAGAATGAAAGAACGTGGTTTTACTGTTATTGAACTCCTTGTTGCTATCGTACTATTGGCAATTATCGGCACTGTACTCTTTATCCAAAAATCCCAGTATGAAAGCATGGACCGCAACGAGGAACGTCGTACAGCCATCAATGCCATGTATTACAATCTCGAAGACGTATTCTATCTAAAAAATCAGTATTACCCGAAATCGATTGATAACAAAAATCTGACAGCCATGGATAGTGCTCTTTTGAAGGACCCAAACGGTATTCAGGTAGGTACAACCGGTTCGGATTATCGCTATGATCCGGTTGATTGCGAAAATGATAAGTGTAAAGGCTATACACTTCGCGCCACTCTAGAGAATGAAGAAGATTTTATTAAGAAAAATCGAGATCACTCGACCAATTAGTTTAAATCCTTAATTATCAAGGCCGTTCAAGTCAACTGGACGGCCATTTTTAAATGCCTCAACACCATTGTTCACAATCGCTACCTGTGCCCGAGGATTCTCTACAAATGCAAACCTATATGTCGTCTCTTCGCCCTCGGTACTGAGGCGAACTGTCCCGTAGTTCAACATCGTCTGTAGAATACCACTCTGCCTGAAGCTTGCATCTTCAATACTCCCAAGACTTACCGTCTGCTCATGCTTCGAAAACAGACTGTGCTGAATCTCCTGAATCACACTTTCATTTGTCATATAGAACTGATTCCTCAGATATACCCAGAAC
>DASWXM010000020.1:0-14023 GCA_036405515.1 Saccharimonadales bacterium (SeqCode)
TGTTGTCACCTCAAAACAAACTGAGCAGGATATCCGTAAGTATGATGTACCCGTAGTGAGGGTAGATAATGTGCCCTACCGTTGGATGAAGTTAGGCAAACGACCCAAGCGCCTACATGAATATCTAATACTTGATGCTAAGTTGAAGAAAACCTATGACTTTCTCAATACTCATGCAAAGGTTGTTCTATTTTATGAGCTATTTGAACTTAAGTATCCCGAGTGGCTCACAAAGCCGAAAAAAGTATTTCTCACACATGGAAATATGCTCAAAAGCTATATGACATCACATCCAAAAAGGCTCGAAAACATCGCTCATTATGACTATATGGCAGCGCTAAGCCCATACATGAAAGCCAAGTTTATCACCGAAGGTGTACCAAGCGACAAGCTTGTAGATATTGGTATAGCACGCACCGATGAACTTTTAGCCAGCCTTAGTAAAAAGTCGTTCGTTCGTCAGCAAGTAACTCAGAAACTGGCACTTAATCCGAAAAAGCCGATTATCCTCTACGCACCAACCTTTTGGGGTGAATCATCGATTCATCATACAGGCCTTGAGATTCTTGAATACATTGATGATAGCTTTACTCTGCTATTTCGCCCGCACCCACAAACACCGGGCAGTATTTTGAAAAAGTATCAAAAAATAATAAAAAGTCGGAACAATATCCATCTTATTGACCACACTGTCGACACATCTCTCACCGACTTATTGGTTTCAAGCGATGCAACGATTATTGATCGTAGCAGTATCGCCCTTGAGGCGCTTCTCACCGATACGCCGATCGTTTTTGCGTATGATAGCAGCAAACAAGAAGAGACTTCAGACTACGAGTCAATCAAGGAAATTGTAGATTATTCTCAAAAAATACTTCTAGGAGATAAAGCACGCGTCAATGAAACCATCAAGTCTGCGATATATGATGGCATAAAACCAGCGATATGGAATAATGTACGCAAGCGCGTATGGTTCCAGCCAAACGGTGGAGCTACTGAGGCGATAAAGACGTTCATCACGAGTCAAATCGACTAGTTACTAGGTAGTTTTGTTGGCCTCTTTTGCCTTTTTCGTATTACCAAATAGTTCGAGATACTTATCAGCTGCGTCTTCAGCTGCGCCCTCAAATGCCACTTTGCCGTTCTCGATAAGAATTGCTCTGTTGCAGAAATCTCTGACTGCACCCATGCTATGAGTTACCAGCACAACTGTTTTGCCGCTATCACTAAGTGACTTAAAGTAATCATTACATTTCTTCTTAAATGCAGCATCGCCTACCGCGAGCACCTCGTCGAGAATCAAGATGTCTGCATGAGCTCGTATGGCAACTGAAAACGCCAGACGAACTTTCATGCCGGAAGAGTAGTTCTTTAGTTTTTGGTCCATAAACTTCTTAAGCTCGGCAAATTCAACAATATCATCATACATCGCTTCGATTTCCCGCCTTGAAAAGCCAAGCAGTGCACCATTAAGAAATACATTTTCCCTGCCCGTAAGCTGTGGTTTAAAGCCAACACCAAGTTCGATAAACGAGACGAGCTTTCCCTGATGTTTCACCGTACCGCTCGTAGGCTGATAAATCTCAGAAATAATTTTCAGCAAGGTACTTTTTCCTGAGCCATTCCTTCCCAGGATACCGAAGAAGTCACCTTTTTCTATCGTAAACGACACTCCGTCGAGCGCGTTAAACATCTCACCACCTTTTTCTTTTGGTTTGAAAATTTGTGTGATCGCTGTCTTAAGTGAATCATTTCTATGATGCGGCAAGTAAAAGCTTTTTTTGACATCATGCACTTCAATAGCTGGTTTAGACATTACACTTCCTCCGCAAAATATGGTGACCGACGCCTGAAATACAAAGCACCCAGTACAAGAATCACAATCGCAATAATATATGGAACCATTATGATGAGTGGGTTACTCGTGAGAGTATGAATAGTATCAACATCATGGGTAATTGTATAATAGCGGGCATCCTGTATTGCCTGTGACAATGGATTCATAATAAGGAACTGAGCAATAGTATGGCTCACGTCAACTACTCTGTTAAGCGGGAACATGATCGCCGATCCATAGAAAAGTGCTTGGCTGACAACTTCCCAGATATATCCAATATCTCGGAACTTTACATTAATTGTACCGAGCAGGAACGCCAAGCCAAGTGCAAATACATATATCTCAATAATGAAAAGTGGCAGGAGAAGCATCGTCCATGTTGGCTGCACCTGATCAATCACCGCAAAGATGCCCACCACTACAAGATTAATGAGGAGATTGATAATCGCAGAAAGACTCGTCGACACAACGACTATATATTTCGGAAAGTTGATCTTACGGATAATTCCGCCTGATGAGGTAACCGACTTAAGTCCCTGCTTCACTACCTCTGAGAAAAAGTTCCAGAGAACAATCCCAAGAAGCAATGCAACGCCCCAATGCTCAATCTCTTTACCAATATGTAGCACTTCGACGAAGAATACATAAAGGATTGCGAAGAGAAATAGTGGACGAAGTAGTGCCCACAGATACCCAAGCATTGAACCCTGATATCGGAGCTTGAAATCAGTAATCACCAACTCACGGAGTAGGATAAGTGAATAGCGATATCTTTTAAATAGTTTTTCGTACATCAACTTCATAATTATACTAGAAACAGTAGAGAGAAGACAATCGGCTTGCTTATTTTCTTCAGAGAATATGCCCTAGTGCACGTAGTATACTAGAAAGAATGAAAAACACCATCACCGTACTTGGCGCAGGCTATGTGGGGCTAACAACCGCGGCGCTACTCGCCCATAGCGGCTATACCGTCTTTGCCGTCGAACCAAATCCCGAGCGCCTAAAGATTATCAAATCTGGCAAATCCTTTTTCTACGAAGACGGACTTGATGAAATCATCAGCCTCGCACTCGAAACCGGCAACCTCATCCCAACCGATTCATACGAGGAAGGTATTCCAAAAAGCAGTGTAGTATTCTCGTGCGTCGGTACACCAGATAATCCAGATGGAAGCTCAAACCTTCAATATGTATTTTCAGCCGCAGAGGAGACAGCAAAGTATGCAAAGCCTGGCACGATTTATGCTCAAAAGAGTACCGTACCGGTCGGCACTGGCAAAAAAATCCAAGATATATTCGCCAAGCTCGGGACCAAGCTTGAATATATTTCAAACCCTGAGTTTTTACGCGAAGGGACTGCGATCTACGACACCCTATTCTTTGATCGCATCGTCGTTGGTGGTGATAGTAAGGTAGCAATCAATGCTATCATGGATATCTACATGAACCTCGAGCAATATCGTGAGCATATCGCACACATTGCACGCATACCATCAGGTCAACGCGGTGATCAGTATATCGCTACAACGCTTAATAGCGCCGAACTCATTAAGGTAACATCCAATGCGTTCCTAGCGCTCAAGATTTCTTTTGCAAACTCCATTGCTTTACTTGCCGACAAGGCAGACGCCGATGTCGTGGAGGTTATGAACGCAGTTGGTGCAGATAGCCGCATAGGAAAAGCTTTCCTCAATGCTGGACGCGGCTACGGTGGCGGTTGTTTTCCAAAAGATGTGAGCGGTCTTATTATGAGCGGCCTGGAGCACGGGGTTGATCTCGATATTATGCAGGCAGCTCAAGACATCAATGAATTCATGCCAGGATATGTCGTCGACAAGCTCCAAGATACCCTGCCAGACAGAAGCCTAGAAGGGAAACGCGTGGCCGTCTTGGGACTTGCTTTTAAAGCTGGCACGAGTGATGTACGCCGATCGCCAGGTGTCTCAATTGCAAACAAGCTCCTGCACACTCATGCCGATGTCGTCACCTACGACCCACAGGCTTTAGAAGAGGCTGCCGAAGACCTACTCGGCAACGTACAACAAGCCGAGTCAATCGATGAAGCGATAAAAGGTGCTGATGCTACCATCATCGCGACCGAATGGGATGATTTTCTCGACTACCCCGCCGTAGAGTTTGCCAAGCAGATGAAGGGAAAGGTACTGTTTGACGCAGTGAACCAATACAGTGCCGTCGAGGCCCGAAATGCCAAGCTTCATTACGTTGGTATTGGTCATAGTAGTTAACAAGCAGATACTCCTTGGGTATCTTGTATAATATAGAGTGGTTTTATTTTAAGGAGTGTCCGTATTATGAAGGTGTTTATTCAAATCCCCTGCCTCAACGAAGAAGCTACATTGCCGCTTGTCTTTGAAAAAATGCCGAAAAAACTACCCGGTGTTGATGAAGTCGAGTGGCTCATCATTGATGATGGCTCTAGCGATAGGACTATCGAGGTCGCGAAGAAACTTGGTGTAAAGCACTTCGTGCACCATCGTCGCAACATGGGTCTTGCCCGGTCATTTCGTGATGGCATCGACTACGCACTCAAGCACGGTGCCGACATCGTAGTAAATACCGACGGAGATAATCAATACCCTCAAGATAGAATCAAAGATCTAGTTAAGCCAATTATTGACGGCGAGGCGGAGATTGTGATTGGCGATCGCCAGACCAGCAAAATCGCCCACTTTTCCGGGTTCAAGAAACTGATGCAGCGTTTTGGCAGTTGGGTAGTTAATCAAGCAGGCAATACAGATCTCCCCGATGCGGCGAGCGGTTTTCGCGCCTACTCTCGTAATTCGCTCATAAAACTCAATATAGTCACCCCTTTTAGTTACTGTATGGAAACAATCATCCAGGCTGGCTACAAACGCCTAAAGATCGTCAGCGTTCCTATCGAGACTAATAAGAAAACTCGTGAATCACGGCTATTTAAAAACATCTGGCAGCATATGTTCAAATCCAGCCAGGCTATTATGCGCAGCTATATTATGTTCCGCCCCCATGTCGTTTTTGTCACACTCGGAGTTATTCTTGGCATTGCTGGCGCTATACCCTTTGCCCGTTTCCTTATTTTCTACATTGCAGGAGATAGTCACGGCCACATACAGTCACTTATCTTCGGTAGCGCTATGCTTGTCGGCTCGCTCATATCTTTTGCTCTGCTCGTGATAGCAGATCTTCAGAAAACAAACCGAATCCTGCTCGAAGATCAACTGGAACGACTCAAAGAAATACAATACAGGAAGTAATGAAGCGAATTCTCGTCATCGCCTCCACATTCCCTGCATCAGACAATGACCCCGTGCCCGCATTTGTCAAAGACCAGATTATCGCCCTCAAGCAGCTAAAACCCGAGTTTGAATTTACCGTACTCGCACCCCACGATAAACGTTCAAATACTGAATCATTTACAAAACAAGACGCCTATAACGAATATCGATTCCATTATTTCTGGCCTTTCTCCGTGGAGAAACTTGCCGGCCGAGGCATTATGCCGGCACTCAAGGCTAGTCCGCTTAATTACTTCATAGTACCTTTCTTATTTATTGGCGAGTTCATGGCATTACTCCGAGTGACTATTAAGTTAAAGCCGGATATTCTATATGCGCATTGGTTTACACCCCAAGCAGTCGTCGCACGATGGGTTGGCGCACTTACTGCCACCCCTTTTGTCTTCACGACACACGCCCTTGACGTCAATGTATGGCATAAGATTCCTATTATTGGGACGCTGGTCGTGCGAGGTGCCGCCAGAAAAGCCCAAGCCTTTACTGCGGTCAGCATGCGCTCCATGGCTCGACTGGAGCAATTTTTCCCTCCTGGTGAGTGGAGTACACTAAAGAAACGTGGAACGGTAATCCCTATGGGGGTAAATCTACCTTCTCAAGATGTATATAAACATCCCAAAGGCCAAACTATTCTCTTTATGGGGCGACTAGCCGAAAAAAAGGGCGTACAGTATCTCATCAAAGCTTTCGGCGAAATCATCGAGAAATATCCAGAAGCAAAGCTTGTCATAGCTGGCGATGGTCCATTAAAAAAAGATTTGCAGAAGCAGGCACGTAATATAGAGAATGTGGATTTTACGGGCTTTATTAGTGGTGAAAAAAAACATTTACTTCTTCGGTCATCAAAACTATATGTCGTGCCTTCGATCATTGCCAGTGACGGTGACGTCGAAGGACTCCCCGTTTCGCTCATGGAAGGGTTGGCATATGGGAAGGTCTGTATCGCCACCAACGAAAGTGGTGCCGATGATATACTGACAAATAGAAAGGATGGCTTTTTAGTCCCCCAGAAAGACGTATCGGCGCTTGCGGAAGCACTCGAAAGGGGTCTTGCGCTCAGCAAATCGGACTACGGCACGGTATCCCGGGAAGCTAGGCGCACCGCAGCCCAATTCGCCTGGCCTCATGTGGCAAAGCAACATAATGACTTCTTATTCAGGCATAGACCATGACGAAAAAAATACTCCTCATCAACAGTGATCTGGCAAAAAATCGTGGCGATCGAGCTATTGCCGAAGGTGTCATCGAACTCGCTCGACATCGATTTCCTGAGGCACAAATAACAGGTATCTCACAGTTTCCCGAGCGTGACAAACAGTGGTATGGCATCGATTTCCTCAATATGGACTTCCAGTCCCTCAATCCATTTCAATTACTGCGCCTTTATCGTGCCGCACGGAAGCACGATATCATACTCTGGGGAGGTGGCGAAATACTAAAGGACTATACCAATAAAGCCGCTCTCTGGTATTGGACTATCAAGATGTCACTGATTTCACTAGCAAATCGTAACCTCTATGGTACCTACCAGGGAATTGGACCCACACACTCCAGCTTCAGCAAGCGACTTATCGTGCTTGTCGTCAAGCGCTGCAAGGCGTTTATCGTACGCGACGAGGAATCATACGAGAAATTAGTCACCTGGGGTGCTCCCAAAGAAAAGCTATTCGCATCCTCAGATCCTGCAGTGCTACCAAAACCAAACAGTCCAGACAAGGAGCTATCGAAAAAACTTTCAGACCTTGGTATTGATGAATCTTTCTTGAAAGATTTTATCTGTATCGGCCCACGTGACTGGTTCCACTATAAACAAAGTGGCATTCTTCCCTTTAAATACAAGCGTAAATTATACAACCTACTGGGCATAAAAGTTAATACATCATCCCCGGAACATGATCTCTACCTAAGGCAGCTATCTACGGCCATCAGTTCTCTGACAGCTCAACACAATATACACGTGCTTCTCATACCCATGCATATGGAAGAAGGCGACACCAATCTATGTACATTACTGCAAAAAAACACTGCCAATCCGGCAAAAGTCAAAATCTTAAGTGATGACACGTTTTCATCCAAAGAGCTTCGTAGCATCATCACCCGTGCCAAGGCCATGATAGGCTTTCGACTCCACTCAAACATCATTGGTGTTAGCGCCGGCATACCATCAATCAATATTTACTATGTAGACAAGGGCAGGGTGTTTTTTGATCAGATAGGTCAATCGCGTTTTGCGCTACCTATCCAGGCTGTACTTGAACCAGATTTCCCCGAAACACTTACCTCACTTTTTAACACACTTCTTACTCAGCAACAGACTGTCAAGAAAGACATCCGGACTGCCACGGGTAAATTACGTAAATCGGTAACCGATACATTCAGCGAGGTAGTCTCATGATGGATAGACTTAAACGATGGCTCGGTCCAATCTTTATAATACTCATCGTATTATTCTTCGTACTCTACCTGAAAGATATTGATGTGAGTGTCTTTGCCACCGTACAACTCGACTGGGGTCTCTTACTACTCGCCAATATTATCTCTCTCGGCTTTCGCTACTGGGGGGTGTATATTTGGCGCATCATCCTTAGAGCACTCGGCGCATCATCCTTACCGTCATTTCGCATACTTTCGGCTATTTATGCAAAAGCCTGGATGGCACGATATATACCCGGCACAGTCGCCTGGATTGGCAGTAAAATATACCTTGCCAACAAACACGGTATTTCCAAAAGTCGTCTTACCGTTTCATCACTAGTAGAAGCTGGCGCACAAGTTGTCGCTACTATGTCACTTGCTCTCATACTTCTTGGTATCGACCCGCGACTTGACGTGATATCGTGGCAGCTAAAGCTAGTGATGATTACCATCGGTGTTGCCGCCACTCTCTGTCTCTATCCACCTATATTTAACCTGCTACTGAGGTCGGCATACCGTTTGATTCGTCGTAAAGATGCCTATGATGAATTGCGCGTCAATGCAAGCGCAGTTATACGATCATACCTTCTCTACCTCGGAGGAGCCCTCATTGCTGGAAGTGCGTACTATTTCCTCGCTGCCGCCCTATCAGACGACGTTAAGCCTGAGATGTTTTGGTATATCATCGGCGCCTCAAGTCTTGCTGGTGCGCTCGGTATGGCAACTCCATTCGTACCAAGTGGTATTGGCGTACGTGACGGCGTACAGCTTGTCCTTCTGTCCCTTATCCTACCTAAAGAGATCGCACTTATTATCACGATAGCAAGTCGGCTTTGGTCGGCCGCTGTGGATGTGCTCTTCTACTTGATAGCGGCAGGCCTCAAACCCTCCACTAGTCGAAAGACCAAGGACAAGTTACACTAGTATCTATGGCCCATATTGTTATCGATGCCCGAATTATCAACAGCTCAACTGGTCATTATGTTGAGTATCTATTACATCATCTTCAGAAGATTGATCGTGAAAATCGTTATACTGTTCTTATTCCACAGAAGGATAGAGATTACTGGAAACCGACGGCGGATAATTTCCAAGTGGTGTTTGCAAACCAGGCACAGTATAGCATGAGTGAACAGTTTGGCCTCGCACTACTACTCTATCGCCTAAGGCCAGATCTGGTACACTTTTGTATGCCGCAGCAGCCGTTACTTTATTTCGGAAAGCGCGTCACAACAGTCCATGACACTACACTTGTCCGATTCGAAAATATTGATGGCAATCGGATCACATACAAGATAAAGCAACTTATTTTTACACTTCTCCTAAAGAACATTCTCTTCCGATCAAAAGCCATCTTTACACCGAGTAACTACGTTAGGAAAGACTTACTCGCCTTTAGCACCAAACGCTACAGTAGTAAAATCAAAGCAATACTCCTCGCGGGCGAGATTATCGGAGCAAAGCCCGAAAAAATTACAACCTTGGCCAACAAGGATTTTATCTTCTTTGTCGGTAATGCCTTCCCGTACAAGAACCTCCCTGTCATCGTTGATGCATATCAGCTGATTCAAGCAAAATTCCCTAAGCTTCAACTCGTTTTTGCAGGAAAACCTGATGTATTTTACGAGAATCTTCAACAGTATGTAAGCGAAAGAAAAGTACATAATGTGAATTTTCTCGGCTATATATCAGATGGCGAGAAACGATGGCTTTTCCAAAACGCGAAGAGTTATGTAGTCGCTTCTCTCTCCGAAGGCTTTCATATGCCACTTCTCGAGGCTATGGAAGACAATTGCCCAGTCATCTCAAGCTCCGCCACTTGTCTCCCTGAAGTTGCAGGCAACGCTGCACTCTACTTCGACCCGTACTCGGTAGATGATCTTGCCAGCCAATTAACAAAGCTTCTCTCTAGCAAATCAACGCGTGATCGACTCATAAAAGCAGGTACAAAACGAGCGTCAGAGCTTTCCTGGGACTCAACCACGAGAAAGACCCACCAAGGCTATATAAAAGCCCTCAAAGCTTCCGTTTAGTGCCTAGGAGCTCTTTTGAGCAATCACAATACGGCGATCCCGACCTTCGCCTTCAGAAAAGGTTTGGATATCTTCATATTCAGTAGCAACCTGGTGCACCACTCGACGATCCGCAGCACCAATCCGCGCTACATACGAATCCCCCGTGCTCCTCACGCCCTCAATCCACTCTCGGGCTTGAGCTGCGATTTTCTCCGCTCGCTGCTTTTTATAGTCGGCAATATCGAGATTAACTCTTGAAGTTACCGCATCATTATTACGCAGAACCGTAGAAAGAAGATATTGGATCGAACGCAAAGTCTCACCATTGCGACCAATCAGCACACTGCTACTATCAGTATTTGGCACAATTACGTCGATACCATCTTCGCGAGTCGAAACAACAACCTCGATATTGACACCAAAAAATGCCAGTAGATCTTCTGCGTACTTTTTTACATACTCTTCGGTTTGTTGCTGATTCATGACTTTCTCCCCTTATCCTTAGCAACGATACGCGTCACAGTCGCCTCTTTTGCCACTCTTTCTCGTGCCTTATGCGTAGCCTTTTTGCCCGATAACTTCCCTTCTTTTGCAAGCGCCTTGTCGGCCATAGTCTCCATCTCTTCCTCATCTCGACGTATAAGATAAGCCTGTTGCAGAACTGCAACAATGTTTGATGTGGCATAGTAAAGTGCAATTGCTCCTGGGAGGCTTATCATCACAAAGAACATAAAGAAGGGGAGAACTTTTGTCATCTTTCCCATTACTATCGCATTCATCTCAGCCTGGTCCGCCTCCTTGCCCTCGGCCGCTTCAGCCATAATATCGCGCAGTCGGCGCTTTGACTGATCTTGTGGAGTTGTTTGTTTCGACATCACATACTGCGTCACGCCAGCAACAACCGCGAGAAGGATCAAGAACCACTCTACACCACCTTGATGGAATGCGGTTTTCGTAAGATCAATAAATCCAAAAAGTTTTTCATTAAACTGATCTGGGCGAGTGATAAGCTCTCGTATAGGACCAATACTCTCAAGAAAATCATATGTGAATTTTGCAATATCACCCCTATGCTCAGTAAAGATACGGATCACATAGTACAGGCCGATAAAAATAGGGAGTTGAACGAGCAGAATACCAATTGGACGAAATGGGTTAACCCCATGCTTTTTATAGAGCTCCATCATCTGTACACCAGCAAGCTGCTTATTGTCTTTATTCTGCTTACGAATCCTCACTAGCTCTGGCTGTAGTTTTCGCATCACACGCGTCTGATGTAGCATGCTTTTCGTAAGTGGATACAGTAAAAAGCGAACAATTATAGTAAATATAATGATCGCGATACCAAAATCACCACCCGGGATAATACTATAAAGTCCTATCAGCAGGTTGAAGATTGGCTGCACTATCAGTAGATCAAAAAGGTTCACTCACACTCACTTTCGGTTCCTTGTAATCACTTAATTATATCATCTTCCACACCCTCTTTATAGAGGTTGGCAGATGTAAACATCTCATGTAAATATCTCTTTAATTCGTCCGATGGCATAGCGTGTACATCGGGTGAAGCAACGATACAAACAATATCCAGAGAATCGCGAATATTGGGAAGTTCTTGTCGTAGCAGTTCATACAGGCGACGCCTGATTCGATTCCTTCCAACCGCTCGTTTCCATATCTTTTTACTTACCACGACTGCCACTCGAGAATGTCGCCTGCGAGGATTGTGGCTAAATTTTATCACAAAAAGCTGCGAACGCACCGCTTCGCCATTTTTATAAACAAAGCGTAGTGAGTTATAGCCATGAAATCGGTAACGTTGTGCAAGCATATATTATTTACTATACAAGAAAATACCCAGGACTTTCGTTCCTGGGTATAATTCTTTACCTAGACGGTGATTCGAGCTCGTCCCTTGGCTCGACGACGTTTGATAACGGCACGACCTGTCTTTGTGGCAACACGCGCACGAAAACCGTGTGTCTTGGCGCGATGGCGCTTATGTGGTTGGTGTGTTCTTTTTGGCATAATAGAGTAAATTATACCGAATTACTGTCTTTTTTTCAAGAACAACCTCTGGTCAACGCTCCAGAGGTATATTTTTTTCCACATATATACTTCATTTATCCACAGTCATACCCCTTGTAGTCATATGTTGTGGATAAACTCACCTCAAACATACCTTCATCTGCCAATTATTCTAACGGTTGTGGATAACTCAAGCTTCTCGTATACTTAATTACAGTTTACGACATTATTTAAGGGGAGCCATAAGGGGTTTATGTCACAGACCATTGTATGGAAAGATGTATTAGGTGAGATTGAGGTTTCAGTACCTCGATCAACTTTCGTGACATGGTACAAGAATACCGAGCTTATCGAAGCATCAGAAGACAAGGTGACAATCGCCGTACCAAACATTTTTGCTAAGCGGCAATTTGAAGTAAAGTTTGATTCACAAGTCCGTTCTATTTTGGCAAATAACGGACTCTCGCCAAAGGAAATACTTTATACAGTAAAGACGTCTGCTAAGCGGCCAGTTATTTCACGCGAGACCACCATTGAGAGGACCACAACTAAGAGTACTAACTCATCCCTACGATCATCATATAACACCCCCTCAACCCTCAATCCCCGCTATACTTTTGATTCATTTATAGTGGGTTCAAGCAATGACCTTGCTTATTCAGCTTGCCAAGCGGTTGCTCATGAAATAGGTACAAAGTACAACCCCCTCTTTCTCTACGGAGGTGTTGGTCTCGGAAAAACACACCTTATTCAAGCCGTTGGTAATGAAATCCTGAAGCTTCGTCCCGAAACATCCGTACTCTATATTAGCTCCGAAACATTTGTAAAAGAGTTTCTCGACCATGTCCGTTTCAAGAAAAAAGGCTTTTCCGATAAATATCGCAACGTAGATGTATTAATTATTGATGACATGCAATTCATCGCAGGCAAACAGGCAACCCAGGAAGAGTTCTTTCATACCTTCAACGCACTCCATCAAGCAAATAAGCAGATTATTATATCGAGCGACAAGCCGCCTCGAAGTATCCCAACTCTTACCGAACGACTTCGTAGCCGCTTCGAATGGGGCATGTCAATCGATATTCAGATGCCCGACTATGAGACTAGGTGCGCAATCCTTCAGTCAAAGTCGGCAGCCGCGGGTATCCCACTCGATAACGAAACGATTGAGTATCTCGCAAGTACAGTAAAAACTAATATACGTGAACTTGAGGGTGTCCTTAATCAACTTCTGGCATATGCGGAAATGCGAGGCACCACACCAGATATCACTACCGCCGAAGGGCTAGTCGGCAACACTAGACGCACACGTCCACACTACTTGACGCCAAAGCAAGTGATTGACCGCACTGCAAAATACTTCGAGTTAAGCAGTGATGAGATATGTAGCGCAAAACGCAGTAAGCATATTGTATTCCCGCGCCAGGTCGCTATGTATCTTCTTCGTAGTGAGCTTCATCTTAGTTTCCCAAAGATTGCTCAAGAGCTTGGTCGAAAAGATCACACTACAGCTATTCACTCTGTTGAAAAGATAGAAAAAACGCAGAAACTCGACATGTCTATTCGTGAACAGATTGCTGAAATTAGGGAGAGATTGTATGCCTAGTTGTGGAAAAGATGTGTCTATCCTGGGAGTACTCGTGGGTATATTCCGTGCATGCAGCTGGGTACAATTAAGTACATTGTGTCGCTCGCTGCAAAATGGTCGGAAAACTCACACATTATGCACAGTACAGCTAGCAGTTATTCCCCGCTCTTTTCAACATACAAAAATCTCATTTTTACAGATACAGGATAGTATTTATCCACGCTTTCCACAGAGCCTATATCTACTAACACTCCATAAAAATTTGAAAGGATTCTAATAATGAAGATAAGTACGACTCAGGAAAAGTTAGCTCGAGCACTTAGTGCAGCAAGTCGAATTGCAAGCACACGGAGTGGCTTGCCTATTTTAGGAAATATCCTACTTCGAACAGACGGGAAACAACTTTATGTGGCAGCGACAGATCTAGAACTTGCTCTAACAGAACGTGTGGGTGCAAAAATAGAAAAACCAGGCTCGATCACAGCCCCGGCACGTCTTATCAGTGAATTTGTTAGTAATCTTCCAAAAGATACAGTAACTATTGAAGTGACAGACTCAAAGATAGTCATCACTTCAGCAAATTACTCGTCAACAATAAATGGTATCGGTGATGAGGAGTTTCCAGAACTTCCCCGAGTAGAAGATGCAGAAGCAGTGCAATTCTCTCTTACGGTTGATGATTTTAAGGAGGCGGCCAGTCAAACTATAATAGCAGCCAGTAACGATTCTACTCGTCCGGTACTTACGGGGGTGTATATGCACACATATGAGGGTGGTTTGTATTTTGCTGCTACAGACGGCTATCGACTTGCTGAGAAGCGTATTACGGACGCCAGAAGCGACAT
>DASWXM010000021.1:0-36890 GCA_036405515.1 Saccharimonadales bacterium (SeqCode)
AGCGGGACGCGAATATATTCATAATTTACTTTGCCAGCAGCTACAGGAAGTCGCCGAAGAAAATAGAAGTAGTATCGCTCTTCTGCTGTTGATTTTGCTTTCGTTACCGAAGATATCTGCCCCACTTTAAGAGTCGAAGTAGTAGTCGTGAGGCCACCATCTTGATTATTCGGAGAAACCGGGCCAGATACACCGTATTCCACTGCCTGTCCTTGCGCTTTCAGACTAGCAGCAATCTTCTCGAGCGACTGCGTAGGCTTCAGATCTTTAATGCTGCTGAACACCTGCTGCTGAACACCTGCTGCGCTCTTATCAATCTTGTAGGTTACTGCTTCTCTCAAAAGTGACTGACGAATAATATGTCGATATTCATCCGGGCTATAGCCAATTGTATCCCGAGTAGAGGCATCATACACTTCCTGTGAAATCCTACCGGTAACCGTATTGCGTCCAGCGTCTATCACTTTATCAACATCTTCGTTAGAAATAGTGACTCCCTGAGCATGTGCAAGCTTCTCGGCATATACATCCTTTTCAAGTCCATCGAGTACGCGTCGCTTAAAGAAATCGAGCTGCTTCTTATCATCGCTCGCATTAAGACCAATCTGGCCAGTCCGACGTAAATAAAGCTCATGGCTACGGTATCGCATGAGATAATCGCTATATTGCGCTGACTGGCCATCAACAGAAGCTACAGGTAGAGGCAATACACGAGCGACCCGATACATAAACTCGCTCGTATCTTGGGCCTTATATAGCTGCCACCAACCGGCCACGGCCGCAAGTATCAGTACTGCAAAGGAGATGAGAATCGCATTGATGACAAGTTTGTGCCGTACATACTGGTGCGGATATTTAAACTTCCTTCCTCCGGCAAGAATCTTTTCCCGATGTTCAGCAACTGTCTCATTAGTAATACGTGCCTGCTTAACATGCTCAATCTGTTTTTTCTTACGTTTCAGGGGAATCTTTTTCATCATTTCCTTCATCTATTGTATTTTGCACAGCATCCTGTAATTCGTTGTAAATTCTGTCTGGATGCTCGACTTTATGGATAACAAGATCACCGACAAATGTCTGAATGACAATCGTGCCATACCCAAACACCTCACCGCTAAAGCCAGGTATATTATAGCTTATGTTTTGTACCTTTGATAGTCGTAACTCAACGACATCTTTGCCGAAGAACCCGCGCTGAGTTACCTGCCGAAGACGTTCATTTGAGACAATGTAAACTGTGAAATACCACATAATAAAGTGATAGGCGAAAATAAGCAAACCGATACCGAGTCCTGCTAGTGGCAACAGAAAGAGTTCGAGCTTATCCTGCCAGATCAGTGGTGGTATTGAGGTAATCATAAAGGGAATCAGGAGTCCGTAAAAGCCTTTGCGCATTGCGATAATATGTCGCCGAAAGATAAAAAGCAGCTCCTCACCGTCCCGCTGGCCGTCGAAGTCCCTCTCTATCTCATCTTTTCGCTTCCTGCTCATGTACCCTCAGTATACCAGAAATCATGATACAATAACGGAGGTCTATTCGTGCCTCGGTAGCTCAATTGGATAGAGCAGATCCGTCCTAAGGATAAGGTTGCAGGTTCGACTCCTGCCCGGGGTACCAAAATAAAATAACTCCACTGAATGTGGAGCTATTTTATTTCTATAGTCAGCTACCGAGTAAATTTCTCGTTTACAACTTCATAGTCATAAAGCTCATTATCACCAAACCAGTGGCCGATTTCTTTTTCAGCCTCTTCTGGGTCACCAGAAGCATGAATAAGGTTTGGAATACCTTTATCTTTACCGTCAGCATATTCAAAGCTCATGTGACTGAAGTCACCACGAATCGTACCCGGAGCGGCCGATTTTGGTTCAGTACCGCCAACCATTTTACGCACGAGTGCCACCGCCTCTACTCCCTCAAATACCATGGCGATAACAGGACCACTCACCATCATCTGAAGCGTGACATCAAATGCCTTCTCGCCACGACGTGTTACCATCTGGCCAATGCCTTCGTAGTGCTTATAATAGTGATCCTTGTCGGGGAAAATCATCTTCGTACCAACGATCTTTAGACCAACACGCTCAAAACGAGTCAAGATATCGCCAACGAGTCCACGCTGAACAGCATCAGGCTTAAATAATACAAGTGTCTTTTCGACAGTAGTGCTCATAGCTCTCCTTTTTGGTTATTTCTCTATAATTGTACCAAAAGAGCGATAGCGATGACAGCCGCTAAGCCGAGCCTATACCAACCGAAGACCGCAAGACTATGTTTTGACAAAAATCGCATCAAGAATCCGACTGCAAGTAGCCCAGAGATAAAGGCAACAAGATTGGCAACCACCAGCATCGCCAGATTCTGCTCCAAGTAAGCAAAGTCTTTCACAAACACCTTGAGCGTCACCCCTGCCATGATCGGAAGGCTCGCAAGAAAGCTATATTCAGCAGCAGCTGCAGGATTCAAACCCATCAGACGCCCCGCAATGATGGTTGAGCCAGATCGTGAAACACCAGGTATTAATGCCACCATCTGCGTAAGACCTATAGTAAGCGCGCGTCCTGGCGTCAAGCTTTCCCCGTCCTTTGTCTTTGAAAGCTTTGGTAACCGCTCTAAGACAACCATCAGGCCACCGACAACCGCCAGCGTAATCATCACGACCACAAGACTTCCAAAGAATGGCGACTCATCGATCCAATCGGCCAGGATATAACCTACCACTCCCGCTGGTATAGAGGTAAGTAATATATTACGAGCAAGCTGGTATTTGCGTTCGATGAAAATCTGACGCAAAATATCAATAATCCGCATACGAAAATACACCAAGAGCGCGATAAACGTCCCGAGATTAATCCACTCTAGAAAAGTATGATCACTCCCCATACCGAATAAATGCTGCCCAATAACGAGATGCCCGGAGCTACTTACCGGTATAAACTCGGTTAACCCTTGCATGAGTCCGAGCACAATTGCTTCTACGATGTTCATTATCTTAATTGTACCCTATAAAGGCGTTTTTGAGTTATGCTTAAGGTATGGCGCATTTTACTTCAGAATTATTGATGGATTATATTGAGTCTCTCGAAGTTGAAGGAGGGCGTTCGGCACGTACCGCTGAAAACTACCGCCTCTATTTGGAGCGTTTTATTGAGTTCACTGAAGACATTGACGTTGCCAAAATCACTACGGAGGTCATACGCAAATATCGTCTCTGGCTTAACCGTCATAAAAATGACAACGGTGATGAATTATCACTCATCACTCAAAGCTACCACCTTATTGCACTACGCGGCTTTTTAAAGTATCTCTCAGAGCGAGACATCCCGTCCCTTCCCGCAGACAAAATCAAACTCCCCAAAACCGTACGTAAACAAGTTACCTTTCTTCACTTTGAAGAAATCCAGCGGCTGCTGGATCAAATCGACTTATCTGCAGAGGAAGGCGTACGTGATAGAGCAATTATTGAACTACTGTTTTCGAGCGGCCTTCGTGTATCTGAGCTGGTCAACCTTAATAGAGATCATGTCAACACGAAACGACGCGAGTTTATGGTGCGTGGTAAAGGCCAAAAGGACCGGCCGGTATTTGTCAGCGATTCGGCAGCAAAATGGGTTGAGGAATACCTGGCAATGCGCATGGATAACCTTCCACCACTTTTCCTTAGCTACAGCCGAAACAACATCTCAAGCAACAGCGGCGACTATCGGCGGCTTGGTGCACGCAGTATCCAGCGCATGATTAGTAAATATACTCGGCTGGCTGGCATTACCAAACATGTCAGTCCTCATACCATGCGACATTCATTTGCCACCGACTTGCTGATGAATGGCGCCGACCTTCGCTCAGTCCAAACAATGCTTGGGCACAGCAATATTTCAACTACACAGGTATACACGCACGTGACCGATGAGCACTTACGCGAAGTGCATGAAAAATTTCACAGCAACTAAGCCTTGTGCTTAGAGATTTGCCTAAGACGTCTTAATTTACCGGACACTTATTACTATAATCGGCAATACTCTTAGTGATAAAGAAATTCTTACACAAATCACCCCTTACAGTTAATGCTGCCTCAGGGTATTTTAGTGACGTTGCCTTGACTGATACTCGTGCGCTGATGCGACGGAAGAGACTTGATGCTCGACCAGTTGAGTCAACAACTGCCTGTCCACCATCAAAAGCCACAGGATCATTGCCATTTAATAGTTCAACTGTATACCGAGTCGGGCCATAAATTGCTGCAAGCTGTAAGTACATCTCCCTATTTCCAACCGATACGGTAGTGTCAGCCGTCTCACCAAGCAAGGTAGGCAGTCTTAGGATCGCCTGACAATGATAGCCGCTCGCAGGAGCCGCGACACTACATGAGGCGGGAGATGGAACATTAGTACCTGCACGCATACCGCTGCTCCAGTTTAGTGCGGCAGCACTATTGCTCTCATTTGGGTACAGGAATGCTGTGTGTGCATCCGAGTCACCTGTACTGTCAAATCGATCTAGTTGAATATTTCTCTTCTTGAATTGAATCAACTGGGCCCTGAGTACGGGTGGAGATTTCCTGCTTGCAGCACTATTACTCCAGCTGTTTTTAGTTAGTAGCGCAAAAGCATTATTTACAGGATCCGGTGAAACTGGAAATCCAGTTGTCGCAGCCGGATTATCTTTCGTGACATCTTCATTAGAAAACCAGCTGATCTTGACTCGATCAAAGGTGCCCGCCGGCTGTAGACGAATAACATTTCCGCCGCTATCTCCGTCAAGCCGACCTCGATAGTCTGGATTATTCGTTTTTACTTTTACGCAGGTATATGCTTGATTAAGCGACGGATCACTCCCTACCTGCACCTCTCCATTCGTAAAGGTAGACACATTGACTGCCCCTAAAAACTCACACTTCTGGGAGTCGGAGGCAAATCTACTCCTGAGGGTATTGCAGCCGTCAGTATCCTTGCCTTCACACTTTGAAAGTGCGACAAGTGCACGCTTTGCATCCTCAACACCTGCCAATGCTGCATCATAGGCACTTTGCGACAGATCGTTCGTACTCGCCTGTTGTTGATTGCGCACCATCAGCTGGACGAAGCTTGTTGTTGCAACCGTAAGGAGTAATGCAGTAAATATAACAATAAATATCGATACCCCACCTCGCTCAGACTGTCTCACTATTCTCATTCCTCTCCTCCATCACCTGATCGCACAATAAACGCGAACTCATTAACTGCACAAAATTCCTGTTTTGCACTTGCCGGTGGCAAGCACGTATCGTTACTGTCGATCAAGTCACTCGTATTTGTTCCTATGACAAATGTTACTCTATACAATGCCTGAGTTTTATCTCCATCAATACCGTTTTCTGTGTCCGTGCCGCCAATGGAGTGAAAAGAGAACTTACGGATCACTAGTGACTGGTCCTGAGTATCAATTAGATTAGTTATCTTATTACTTGCAGGCCACACTCCCGTCGGAGGACTCATTCCACCTCCTCCTGCCGGCGACTGATCACAATAATCTTTCTTAGAACCATTAAACTTTGCAAAACCAACATTCTTGGTATTGTCAGCATTCCTCTTGTCAGCAAGTGTCCATGCATAGACGATACCATCAACACAAAGTCGATCAGTAGTCCTGCTATCCTGCACGACATTCGAAACAGAACCAACTGTTTCGGTAGGTGCTGTAGAGAGTCGGCGCTGAATCTCACTCGAGATCAATTGTCCCGATTCGTTCACCTCGCGCAGCGTGAGACCTTTGTTGTAAATCATGGTCACCTGCAAGATCAGCAGTGTTATCATGAGAAGCAGTATCACAAGAAACGACATAGCTAGCATCAACTCTACCAGAGTGAAACCCTTGGCTTGCTGCAATCGCCGCCTCATACTATCCATCCACCTTCGTGAGAGTTATACTCTTAATCTTGAAATCAGGGTCATGCGACAAATTACCATCGAAGAACTGATTATTAGACCACCGGATACCAAGATTATCACCAGGCTGTAGCGTAATACTAAATACCGCTACACCACCGGCTCCTTGGTTTAATGGTGCGTCGATACTCACCGTTTGCCATGCACAACTTGATTGACTACCAATACAAGCAGTTAGGGCATACTTATATGGCACTGATGTCGGTATACTATCCCTTTGTCCCGTGCCGCACAATGCATCCTCATACTCAACCTCTACTTTATATGTACCGCCCTCACCCTCAGAGATAGCAGGGTTGTAAATGGTATCGTAATTTGTACAGCTATAGATCGATGCATCCGGTGTGTTGCACGCATATGTTGTATTAGGATTGGCAAAGAGCGCATTACCGGTTGGATTTGAATTGCTCTCGACTGGATTTTGCGACTGACACATGAGAGCCTGACTACCACTCAGCACCTTAGGTACAGCAATCAAATCATCATCCGGATCTGCCTGGTCGGCACCGCTGAAGTCTTGGTCATCGAGTACATCATATAGTTTCACTATCGTCTCAAGCTGCATTGGCGTACTCAGACCTGGACCATCCCAGCAAGCACGAATACGGAAAACATATGCGCCTACCTTTGCCTGCGCGGCATTGTTTACCCTATCAATCCCTTCCGTAGAGGGCTCTATCCATATACCATACGCCATGTATTTACCTAGGTCAGGATCTACCTCCATTACCTGCGCATACGGAGGTGTAGCACTATTAGTACCCGCCAAATCGTACTGCGTATCCTCGCCGCTATCGATAACTTTCAATGGATCGCTCGGTGTAAGCGCAAACGATTCATTGCGCATATCCCCGGCTGTAGGACATCCGCCATTTGTGGAAGCCGGGTTACCTGTTGCATTTTCCGCCCTCTCCGCAATAGAAGCCCACATAGTATCTTGTGGCGTCTTGCTCTTGGCTGCAGCCTCATGTAGTACGCGTAGCATATCGGCCTGCGCATCAATCTCCTGACGTACTAGTGTAATCTCGACCGCACGCTGAGCTGCATTGACACTCTGATTCATGAGTGTCAGTGTGACAGTAGCAAGCAGGCTAAATATAGTCACGGCGAGTAGGACCTCGATAATCGTATCTCCCGATGTTAGCCTTGGTCGTCTTAGCATCCTGCCTCCGTGGTGACACCATTTTGCGACGAAGCAAAGGCACGGATAATCACTTTCATCCTTTGCCCAGAGAAGACCGTACCAGAATCAAGACACATATCAATTTGCTGGTCTTCCGTACCGTTTGTGAGAAGCGTGTTCAGATCATCAGTAGAGGTTGTTGTCGCATAGGTATGTGCCGTGCCGTCGAGCGGTGAACGGATAATTGCTATGCTAAAATCCTCACCAAATGATGCCCCGTTCTCATTATCAAACTCCGCGCCCCATGGCACTGTCAGTTCAGAGCTCGATAACCCAAGGTCAACCGATGTTACCTTTGCCTTGTAGTGTTCTTCTCCGAGTAGCTCAAGTAGTGATGATGGTTGCGGTGAGGCAGGTATCGGTGCCTCATACCCAATAATTGGCTGCACTGTCAGCTTCGTGCCATTCTGGCCTGTCGTTTTAACGGAAATAAATCGCCCAAGCAGCACACAATCAGATTGCCCTCTCGGCTCGCTTCCCGGTTCTGCTTCGGCATCACTAGTACACTGGAGCTCGCTACTGCGCTCGTTTTCCACGTTATACACCAGATTGTACTGCTGCTGCAAAAAAGACTGCAATGTAACTACACTGTCGCGGTAACGCTCGGTATTAACACGAGACACCCATCCTGTCATCAGTAGTGCAGCAAGCAACCCTGAAATTGCCAAAAACAGCATTACTTCAATGATCGTAAAACCGCGTTGTGTTGCTTTGCCCATTTGGGTTCATTATAGCATAAGCATATTGCTGGTTGAGGCATTTACCAGCGATACATAGAGCCCGATGATGGAGTGTCCATAAAACAGAGCGATGAAAAACCCTACTATGAGCATCGGGCCAAATGGCACGTGTGTCTTGCGGGACATTTTCTTAGTGACAAGTCCGGGTAGTACCACCAGTAAGCCAAGGAAGTTCGCAAGAAAGAGCGTCAAAAATGCCAATGTCCAATCGCCAAGCAGCAACCCAAGCGCCAAGCCTAGCTTTACATCGCCAAATCCTACCCATGCTCCACGAGAAACGAGCCAAAGCAGCAGATACAGACCACCAAGCAGCATTACCGCACCAACTGTTGAGCCCAGCGCAGTCAATGGTTCAGCAGCCGTCCAGATCTGCCAGACGGCAACAATAAGAGATAAGCCAATAAGCGGGAACATTATCTTATCTGGAAGCAAAAACCACTTTGCATCATACGCGAGCAAAATCATCATCATGACGAGTATTACTGCCCAGATAACAAGAAGAGGCCATGATTCGACGCCATACGAAGTTACCCAGTGATGATAAAAAGCGACAAACACCGCAGCAGTACCAATCTCCATCAGCGGCTCAAACCACCCGATAGACTTTTTACAGTAGCGACACTTTCCGCCCGTACTCAACCAGCTTACCAGTGGCAAGAGGTCATACCAGGCAAGCTCATGATGGCAATGCAGACAACGAGAACGATCGTCTTTTAGCGTATGTTTCGTCAAT
Source organism: Saccharimonadales bacterium (SeqCode) (assembly GCA_036405515.1). GTDB lineage: Bacteria > Patescibacteriota > Saccharimonadia > Saccharimonadales > Saccharimonadaceae > JASLCR01. The sequence continues at coordinate 8,582 of DASWXM010000021.1, forward strand.
GGTAAGAGGCGCTTTAATTCCTTTTTATCGTACTGCTCGCCCTCAGCCTTATCCTCGACAAGCTGGTGTGCCCTGAGACGCCATACCTGAGCGCCAGCAAAGCTGCCCATCACTAACCCCAAGAACCCTGCCACTACATAAGCAATAATCATCTATAGTATTCTATCATAAACAAATAGAGCGCCGATGAAGGCGCTCTATTCAGGTAAACTACTCTGCTACGCGTCAGTACAGACGATCGCGTTGCTTGCCTCAAGTCGCACAAGGACAGCAACAGAACGACTAGAGCTACTCTCTGTACCATCACCCGCATCGTTACACTGTGCTCGAAGTGCAATACCGATCACGTCGAGGCTTAGGCCTTCGGTTGCCTCTTCACCCTCACCACCGCCTTTTACGTCCTCACCAGGTTCAAGCCCAAAATCGTATGAGTTCTCATCTGTTGCATCATACTGATTTAGTTGTTTTACATAATTATTAAGGAAGTCTGTTTTGTCATTAGTACCACCGCTTGCTAAGTTTGGCAGGCTTCCTCGATGATTACCTCGCCATGTGTTAAACGCCGTTGCTACTGTGTTTGCATCATTCTTGCGTGCTGTGTCTCGCTGGCCACGCTGCAGTGCCGGCAAGGCAATAAAGATCATCAGGAAGATCAGCGCTGCGATCGCAAGCACCAAGACCACCTCGATAATAGTGAATCCTTTTTCTTGTTTCTGTACGTTCATATGAGCTTTTCCCACCTTTCTATGAACTTATTCTATGGCTATTTTGACCGGCAGATGATGCCGCTTATGCCTTAATATACTCTACCGCCTCGTATCTTGTCCAGTCTTATAGACCGACATTGTTGACCAGGCCGTAGATCGGCAGCAGAATCGCTCCCACGAGACCACCGGCGATCACCGCCATCACCACCATGAGTAGTGGCTCAATCGCGGTCGAGAGTGACTTAATCTCTTCATCGAGCTCGTCTTCGTATACCTGCGCCGCTTTGCCAAGCATTTCGTCAATCTTGCCTGACTTTTCACCGATACTGATCATCTGAGGCACAAATGGCAGTATATAGTCTTCTGACTTCAATGAGTCAGACAGCGCTTTACCACCCTTTACCTTTTCCGCGGCATTGAGCACTGATTTCTCAACCATCGTATTGTTCACCGCCTGGCCAGTGATCCTGAGCATATCCAGCATAGGTACACCAGTGTTGAGCAGTGTCTGTCCCGTACGTGAAAGACGCGCCATGTACAGCTTGCGGAACATCGCACCAAACAGCGGGACATTCAGTTTAACCGTATCTTTGGTCTTGATCCCAGTTTCTGTCCTGAAGTAGTTTCTGAGATATACAACCAAAGCAATTATCGCCAGTATCACCGCCCAGCCGTAGTGCACAAGGAAGTTGGCGGCGCTCACCATCACCTGAGTAATAAATGGCAAGGACTGATTGAGGTCTTCGTAGAGTTTCTCCACCTGAGGCACCACGACGATCAACATAAATATGACAACTGCCGCAATAACGCCAAGCACGATCAATGGATAGACCATCGCACCACGAATCTTGCTCATCATCGCCGCATCTTTCTCCTGCTGAGTAGCAATCTGCCGCAAGGCACCATCAAGAGTTCCAGAGGCCTCGCCAGCTTTTACGAGCGCCAGGAAAACGTTACTGAAAACATCCGGGTGTTTCGAAAACGAATCGGCAAGTGATTTGCCTCCCTCAACCGAACTAATAATATCTTCTACAACCGCCTGGAGCTTTTTATTCTCCGTCTGCTCAAGTACCGTATGCAAGCTCTGCGACAGAGGCAAGCCCGCACCGATCAGTGTCGAAAGCTGACGCGTAAAGACAACCTTGTCTTTTACCGTGATACGTCCCGTCAGTTTGGCAAGTATACTGCCGCTCTCGTCAACTTCTTTGATAGTGCGCGGCGTGAAACCTTGTGCAAGCAGAAGCTTGGCAGCAGCATTTTCACTATCTGCCTGCACAGTCGCTTTGACAATATTGCCAGTCGCTGTGTCCTTCGCTTCGTAGCTAAACCGTTTCACGAGCTGTTATCCTCTCATCATTCGTTCAAATTCTGTCAAATCAACTGCATAGTTTCGCGCTTCGTCATAGGTAACCGTACCCGCCTGCACAAGTGCTGCGAGTGTGCGGTCCATCGTTTGCATACCTTGGTCGGCACCCGTCTGAATGACCGCATCGAGCTGATGGCTTTTACCTTCACGAATGATATTTCGGACGGCTGGATTGGCGATCAACACCTCTGCCGCCACTACTCGCCCACCGCCGATAGCCGGAACCAGACGCTGCGAACAAATCGCCATCAAAATATTGGCAAGCTGGGCACGAATCTGTGGCTGTTGGTGCGGCGGGAAGACGTCGATCATACGGTCGATCGACTGTGCCGCACTATTGGTGTGAAGTGTCGCAAACACAAGGTGTCCGGTCTCAGCGATCGTAATCGCTGCCGAAATTGTCTCGAGGTCACGCATCTCACCGATCAACACAACATCTGGGTCCTGACGAAGAGAGCTACGGAGCGCTGCCGAGAAACTATAGGTGTCATAGTGCACCTCACGCTGCACCACGACTGATTTCTTTGACTTGTGCGTAAACTCAATCGGATCTTCGATGGTGATAATATGATCTGAACGCTCGGTGTTGATCTTGTCTACCAAGGCCGCAAGTGTAGTGGACTTGCCGCTACCAGTCGGGCCAGTTACCAATACTAATCCTCGGGGGTAATCGGCAAAGTTCATCACAACCGGCGGCATACCAAGCTCGGTGACATTCTTGATTTCGTTAGGGATCAAACGAAGCGCAGCCGCAAGATTACCACGCTCATGAAAAGCATTTACACGGAAGCGACCGAGGTTACCGAACGCAAAGGAAAAGTCGAACTCTTTGTCTTTGGCGAGAATCTGCTGCTGGTCCTGGTCTAGAATCGAATTAACTAGCATCTCCACCTTTTGCTCATCAAGGGCGTCGTACCCTGTCACTGGAACCAATGAGCCATCAACACGAAGCATTGGAGGCAAACCAACCTGCAAGTGAAGGTCAGACGCACGTTTCTTTACTACCTCTTCGAGTAGTAGTTCGATTCTCAGCTCTTGATTGTTCATGTTGCCCTTTCCCTTTTATTTAGGCGGTATCCGCCGCGACACGGTTAACTTCCTCTAATGTTGTGAGTCCTTGTAAAGCCTTGAGGTATCCGTCCTGACGCATCGTTATCATGCCTTGTTCGACCGCCTTACGCTGGATTTCAGCGCTTGTTGCTTGCTTGACGACAAGATTCTGGATCTCTTCCGTGACATCCATCACCTCGTACAATCCTGCACGACCTGAATATCCATGTGGACTCTGAGGAGTGTCTCGCCCCTTGACTAAAGTATAAGCATTTTGCCCCGCAAGTGGCAAGTCCTGATAGCCCAGATCATTTGAGATTTGCACCGCCTCTTCCTTTGTCTTTGGCAAAAGATGGCCGATCGTAGCGGTAATATTCTGTGTTTCGATAGGAGTTGAGCTATACGTATCACGGCGCTTTGCCACGCGGCGGACAAGACGCTGTCCGATGATAGTATTTACCGTACTAGCAATCAGGAATGGCTCGATTCCCATGTCGAGCAGACGCGGCAACACACCAGCAGCAGAATTGGTGTGAAGTGTTGAGAATACCAAGTGTCCGGTCAGCGCCGCCTGTACGGCCAGATTTGCCGTCTCCGAGTCACGAATCTCACCCACCATCACGATATCTGGGTCCTGACGCAAGATAGAGCGCAGTCCACTTGCGAACGTTAGTCCTACCTCTGCATTTACCTGAATCTGATTGACGCCCTGCATCTTGTATTCGACCGGGTCTTCCAGCGTCACGATATTGACAGAGTCGTCTTTGATTTCTTTGATAAGCGCATATAGACTAGTCGACTTACCACTACCTGTCGGACCTGAAGTTAGAATCATACCATTTGGCCGCTTCACACCTTTTCGGATAGCCCGAAGTGCACGCCCCGCATAGCCCATCTCCTCAAGATCAAAGCTGTTGCCGGATTTATCGAGTAGACGAATAACTACCTGCTCACCCCAAACAACCGGGCTGATCGCGATACGGAGGTCAACATCTTTGTCGGCAACATGGATAGCAAACTGTCCGTCCTGTGGAGTACGGTGCTCATCGATTTTGAGACTGGCAAGAATCTTAATACGGCTCACGAGTGCTGGCTCAATTGACTTCGGTAGTTTCATTACTTCACGAAGGACACCATCTACACGGCAGCGAATAAGCAACATTGATTCGAGTGGTTCAATATGGATATCACTTGCTCTAGCTTTTACTGCATATTCCAAGATAGTGCTAAGCGCACGACTAATCGGTGAGTCTTGCACGATAGTTTTGATATTTGCATTGCTCTCTTGCTTTGACTCTTCCTCTGACTGCTCGGCAGCAACATCAACGCTCGAAAGGTCGGTCTTGTACTGGTCAAGGACATGACGTATGCCTTCCTCTGATGCCATAAATACTTTTAGCGGACGCTGGATAAGGTTCGACAAGTAGTCTACTGCTTGCACGTTATTCGCATCGATCATCGCGACTGCGAGACGATTCTGCACTTCCGCAAGTGGCACTGCCATGAACCGTTCGGCGATGTCCTCAGGAAGCAAACTAAGAATTTGCTCGTTGATCAAAGAATTGCGCAAGTTTACATAGGGTACACCCGATACTTGAGCTGTTGCGTGAGTTAATAGCTCCTCATCGACAGCGCCTTTCTCAATCAGTAGACCAATAATTGATTTACCGCTCTTGCTCGCTTCCTCGCGTGTTGCAGTAATTACCTGGCCCTCAAGAAGACCCTCGCTTACAAGAGTGTCGAGAAGCTTATCTTGGAGCTCGTCGGTTAATAATGCCACGTATAGCCTCGCTATTCATTTGTTTCGCCGATCGTGACATCGACAGTTGGGTTGATAGCGTTTTTATTGAAGATTTTTGGATCAGGCTCCGCAACATCTGCAGAATACTTCTCAATTGTTTTTACCTTTACAGGATCGTCCGGGAGCTTTAGGCCAGGAATCGCACTGACAAGTCCATACGCGACAGCGGCGCTTACCGCGACGACGAGGATGACCAGTGCTATATCAGTCTTTTTCATTATTTATTACCTGCCTTTTTTGTTGTCGAGCCACTCGATGAAGGTCGAATCGACTCTTCTTTTAGCTCAACCTTAACTTCTGGTGCATAATACGCTACCCCAGTAACCGTCAGCGTAATAGCGCCTGACTGCTGCTCAACAACAACCTGCTGTGGTGAGAATACCCTGATTGACCGCTCTAAATTGCGCAGTACTTCTATGATACTGTTCGTACTCGACGCACTGACTTTGAATGAAAATTCTATCTCACTCGTGCCTGAGGTGCTCGTGCCTTCTTCATCACTTATCTCGCCAGGATTTAGAGACTCAATTCTCACGCCAGGTACGTTGAGTAGTTTTTGCTTCAATGACGCGCCAAGTGCCTCGGTATTTGGCTGGGCAGGCAGTGCATCTAGTACCACAGATAGCGGCTCCGCTTGGTCCAGTTTTTTCGTATCAAGCAGCGCTTGGCTGGTGTTCCGCTCGCGAATTGATGCCCTAAGCCGTTCAACTACTTCATTGTTACTTTTTAGATTTGCCGCTGTCTCACCTTTTTTAGCAAGGATACGTTGATTGAACACTAGTCGCTCAACGATTGAACTAGATAGCACCATGGCAATCGCCACGATAGCCGATGCAATCGCTACCCATGTAAACATTGTCTTGCCAGTATTTTCAATCTGCTGGCGCTTACGTAGTGAAACGTTCGCAGTACTGGCTGGACCGTTATTTTGTTCTGTTGGCATTACTGGTTCTCCTTTGGAGTTGCTCCATCGGTGAAGAGTGTATTCGGTACACCCTTCTTTGAGTCGGTTGCGTTTTGCTTTTTAGGAGTGACGATCTCACCACTAGCAAAGTCTGGCTGGAATATCTCCGGCGCATAGACAAAACTTAAAGTAAAGCGTAGTACTGACTGACCTTCACTATTTTCGCCAAAACTACGATCAGAGTCTTGGATATCGCTCGCCACATTAACTGTCTTCTTTTGACCGTCCTGAGTGTAGACATACTGAGTCGCAGCAAGTGTCTTTTTGAACACCTCGAGTGCTTCAAAATCGTTCTTAGCTGATGCCTCAAGCGTGATAGTGTCTTCTTCGACATTCAAGCTTGTCTTTGAAAACTGCACGGTATTTACCCCGTTTGGCGCAATTTTACTCAAAAGTGCAAATAACTTCGAGGTAAGCAGCTTGTCTTCATGAGTTGTCTGTAGCTGGTCAAGCTGGCTCTGGATTGTCAGCATTTCCGACAATCCTTCGACAGATTGTAGCTTCTTGCTGCCGTCATCGATCTCACGGTCAAGACTCCAATTCGCGATACCTTGCACGCCAAATGTATACGCGCTTAGCGCTACCACGATGCCACCAGCTATCATTGATAGCAAAATCGCTCCCGATACTACCATCGAACGCATGCGACGAGCTTTAATGAGCTCGAGTTTTACATCAGGAACAAGATTAATCTCGATCATTATGTATTGCTCCGTTCCGCGAGACCTACCGCAGTTGAGAATTCACTCATAATAGGCAAGAGGTTTTGCTGATTCGTCTGAGATACTTTCACCTTTTGCCATGGATTTGCCACCGCAGTTGCTATGTTTACCTTGCTTGCAACATATTCATTCAAACGTGGTACTGTCATGGCGAAACCTGACAGCAACAACCCACCGATCGGAATGTTTGGATACCTGGTCTGGAAGAATTTGATAGACTTTACGAGCTCGGAGGTAAAGTTGTCGAGCACGCCTTCTACCGCCCGGTACACCTGGCCTTCCAAGCGGTCTGGTGCAAGACCGAATTTCAAGATAAATTGTCGAGCCTGCTCATCCTTGATGTTGAGATTTGTCACCGCAGCCTTTACAAGAGTGCTGAGGCCAGTAGGAATTGTGCGGACAAGTCGAGGCGCATCACCATAGGTGATCGCAATGTCAGTTGAGAGCTCGCCCATATCAATGATCATGCGTGCGTCTGTCACGCCTGCTGGGAGTAGTGAGCGGATCATCGCAATAGGATCCGGCTCAGCAGCAATCACATTCAGTCCAAGGCTCTCTATAAATTCGAGTCGGTCTTCGCTATACGACTTTGCCGTACTAGCGAGCAATACTTCCATCTGCTTTGGGTCGTGTAGTGACTGGCCAAGTAGTTTCCAGTCTACCTTTGCATCATCGAGTGACATCGGTATATATTGGTCAATTTGATACTTAATAGTACTGCGCAGCTCCACTTCGCTCATCTGCGGCACATCGATCACTGTCGTAAATGTTTTTTGCGACGGTAACCCAATCACCACATCACGGTCCTTGATACCGCTCTGACCAATAGCAGTCATAATCACCTCACCTAAGCGGTGACGTGCTTCCTGGGAGTCACTCGACGTGATCTTCACATCCACAGGAGCATAGCCATAGTTCTGCAATGTCCAGGAATCCTGGCCAGAGCGCGCCAGCTGTACAACACGCACCGCATTGGTACCAATATCTAGCGCAAAGAAGTTGCCCACACTTTTTAGTAATGCCATATGCCTTCATTATACATAAGCACTATCCCTCTCGCAAGGAGATTCTTACACCTAAAATCGAGGTGGCAACTCGTCAATATCGTCGGTCGTTGCCACTGGCTGACCAAGCGTACCAGAATACGTCGACAGAAAGGCGTCAGCACGAAGGTTGAATGTCTCAGCAGCATCACCTTCCTCATCCTTACCCGAGCCTGCAGTACGTGGTAGATATACCTTATTTGCCATCACTGGACCATTAAAGACAAGTGACCTGTTGCATATATTCTCCCTGAGGGAAGATTCCGTTACTGTCCCCGCACCATTTATCGATACACCAGACTCACACGTAGAAAGCTTACCATTGTTGACATCACCCGTGGCGATCAGCCATGGATCAATACGCCCCACATTGTCATCGATGACAATATTCTTTGCGATAATAATCACACGAGGTATCTTGTTGATCGAGGTATATCTCCCGTCACTATACTCAAGATTGCTTCTGATACGTACAGTTGCATTTGGATAGTAAAGCACTCTCTTAATACCCGAAGCATACGTTAGGACCGTTCCATCACTGTTACCGACGGATACTACCCCGTTGTCGGTCTCATGGTTATCAATAGTGCCCTCTTTGTAATCGTTGAAGTCAGGGGCTATCAGTCCACCGTATCTGCCCACACAGTTAATCCCATTGACGGTAGCCATGGTATTAGCAAAGGTCAGCGGATGATTACTGCTATCCCACGTATTGCCATCATTGTCGCCGTCTTTACCAAACGAGCCAGAAGACATGCGTCCGTCTATATTACATCCATCAGAAAAGATACCGTACTCACCCCAGCTGCGGTAAAATTTATCGTCACCGTCGACAAGTATTGTTGTCGTACTCGTATCAATATTTCCAACAGCACGAAGGTCGTGCCCCATCACATGGACTTTTGGCTGCTTGCCAGACATAGAGCAGGTCATATTACTATGCCGCCAGCCGCTTTGCTCCCATCCTGGATTCTGAACTGAGGTCATATAGCAGATAACTTGCCCCAGATCCGCAGTGACTTCATCTGAGAAATTCTTACTTCCAGGGGGATTAGTATCTTCAAAAATAATACTATCTGCATTGCATGGAGATGCAAGACTTCCTCTTGATCCAGCATAAACACAAGGGCTATCCGAACTATCCGTATAACTATTGCTCATAGCATTTGCTTGTGGCCAACCGTCGAATTTCAGTCTTGTAATCTGCCACTTATGACTACCTGTAATTGTACTATTGAGAACCGTATTACTTACGCTTCCTGTCGAGCGGAATCGCACCGATTGAGTGAAAGAACTTTGAATTGATGCAATTGAAGGAATAAAGTTGTAGTTACACTCAAGTACGCCATTTACAGAATCCTGAGGAAGACTAAAACTTACAGTATTTGTCGTAGCATCTAGACTTCCACCAGCATTATAAAATATGAGAAAATACTGGTATTTCCTCTCGAGTGTTTTCATAGTGATACTACCAGTTGATCCATCTCCAAGTGTAATATAAAACCAGTCGTTAGAATGAAAACTACCCCCTGAAGGACCAGAGAAATCCGAAGAGTCCATGCCCGTCACTGCCCCAGTCTTTCTATCACGCTTAAAGACTTTCATTCTCTGTTCACCGAAGCCAGGATCAGGGTCGTACATAGCTATCTTCTGATTACTAACCTGGTTGGCTCCCAAACAAGTTAAGCCAAACGGCAATATAGATTTGGCTTCATGTTGGGTGCCTTGCAAATTAAAGGCATAGCCCCCAGCAGGACCACCATTGGCATACCCTAGCAAACCCCCAGCAGAATTATTGCGTAGTCGAAAACGAAATACATTAGTATTAGGATGAGCACTGTCATCAACTTTCGTATCCAATCTAACTCTTAATTGTCCTTGATACATACCGGTATTTGTGTCGAAACTTACCGGAACTGAATAGTACTTGTCAGTGCCATCGGTGTTAAGGCCAATGTTCATACCTCCTGCCGCTGCACCACATGGTCGGTTTGGATCGTTGACGGTATCGTTGACTATCGATGCGCGTCGGTTGTAGACTTCTTGCCAAGTTGCGCTTGCATCACTTTTAACCTCAGCAATCAGTCTTACTTTCGCGTCTCTGACAGCATCTGTATTGAAGTCGCAGTCTATTCCCCTAAATCCGACCTGTGCAGCCATACCGGCATCATTGGCTTGCTTAGGACCAGGCAAAAGGACGCTCACAATAAGTGTTTGGTTTTCGCCAGCCCCATTCCATCGGACAATATGCTTACCCCCCGTATCCTTGCCCTCAAGAGTCAGTCCAGCATCATCTGGTCCGTGAATAAGATATTCTTGCTGCGGTGAGATAATACTTCCGCGAGGTATAAACTGAGCAGCACGAGCCGGCAGATTAAAGGCAATAATGCCCGCAGCCAAAAGCACTATAGCAATAATTGCTACGCCCACCGCAAGCTTAGTATTTTGCATTTGATAGTGACGTGCCTGGCGCATCATATAGTGTTTATTGTAGCATAAGCGTATTTGAAAAATGTCCACAATTGACACGCGGGTGCCCCGGCTACATTGCTGCAGCCGGGGCACCCGCTTGGGTGGATGTTACATGGACAGTGGAAGCCCTACCTGGAAGAACGACGCAGCGTCTTCTTCCACAGGTAGGTCCTGCCGTTGAGCCGGTAAGTGACCGTCACTACCGCGGTGAGCCTGACCTTGCGGTTCACGACTCGCCACACCTCGCCGCGCTTGAGCGTCCTGCTCCGGATGATGGTCTTCCCTCTCCGAGGGTCGAACTTGACCTTGACGGGAAGAGTCGTCTTACCGTACCGGTTGTTCACCGTGACCACACCCCCTCGAATGCTCGTGATCTTGCGAGCGGCGAGCCGAGGACGGATCACGGTCGTGGTGCTCCCGCCCGAGTAATTCGGGTCGTACGAGCTAACCACAGCAGTGCCGCACTTGCCGTCGATGAACCTGGTGAGGCGGTAGATCCTCTGCCCAGAAGGAAGCACCTCGTACACCTTGTACGTGCCCGGGGGCAATCCCAGCGTGGTCGCGGCGGATTGCCCATCGGCGATCTCGCCACCATACCGGAACTGTGCCCCGTACGCGGGGAACTGCGGGTCGAAGTCGACCAAGTTACCCGGAGGCAGCGGCCAACCAGTGGCATCGGCGGTGTTCGCGAGTGATACGTTCACGTTCCACAAGCTGTCACCAGAGTTGCACGTGCCCTTCGTCACCGAGATCGCGTTCTGCGCCTGAGCGCAGGACGAGTCGGGCTCGGTACTGAAGCTAAACGTGAACTTCTTGTCGGGGTCGTAGTAGTTCTTCGCCACGACAGTGACTTCTGAGGCACCGTTCAGGTACCCCGTCTTGACGTACCACCACCCGTTCTGCGGCAGTGAACCGCTCTGACCCTCGACCTGGTAGCTCGCGTAGTCATCCTGCGGGATCCAAATCCGATCCCACTTGATGCAGCCGTAGTCCTCAGAGAGGGGGGGCTGCGGGTTCCAGGTTGCATGAGCAGGGGATGCCCCCAACCCAGCGACGATCCCCGTAGCTGCAAGCAGCAAACTGAGGAACATGATGATCACCAGGCTGAATGCCCGGCGAGAGGCGCGAAACATCATCTCGCTATCCTTTCCTTCCAAGCATCCAGACTGTCTGGTATGCGGTTGTGTCTCAACTGTCCAATAATGTAAAGGAGCACCCACAAGCCAACTAATGGACCTGCAAGTGCTTCGATAATTTCTTGGGAGCACGAGGTATTCACCAGCTGAGACTTGACCAACCACCAGACTGTCTGGTACGTTGATGCTTGCATTTTACTATATTTTTTATATTTTGTAAAACATAAGGGTTATGCATCCAACCCCTAAATCACGCTAATCTTCTCCTCATTATACTATCTTGTCATTGCTGACCGAAATAATCTTTTATGCGCACTTACTACACCAGCTAGGAGAAGTAATCCTGCGCCAGCCAAAGCTATCAGAAGGATTGGTGGCCCCTGCTCTCTTCCTGCCACACCCGCGTCTGGAGCACGTGGCACTGAGATATCCGAAGATGGGTCGCCCCCTTCTGGATTTGAGTAAACAAATGTCACTACATTCTGGCCATCTGCCGCAGCGAGTGTCGCAGTATGTGGGCTACTTGGAGTAACGATGGTATAGCCTGCAATAGTCGGTGCAGTGAATCCTTGGATAGCACCTATACGGAAGTAATGACTCAAGTCATTTGATTCATTTGAATTGGCGAGGTAGTCAGCCAAGTCGTCACCCGTAGCTACAGAGGACAGAGCAAGTGTAGTCCCATTAGTATTTTGGTAGTTAACGGTCATCTGCGCCGGATTGATGAGATGACCGCCAAATGAGATGGTGTCTAACTGGTCTCCATCACCGTTGACATCACTACTGAATGCACTCTCTGGATAAAGCGTCTGTGCATCTTGTAGATTGCTAGGATTTGATGGGTCGGCAGTATAAAGACGGACATAGCGGATATCCATCGCAGAACTAAAGTCGCCACCACTCAATTCGGTGATATCGGCAAATTGCAAATAAAAAGCCGTAGGGTCGATGTTAGCGATACTAGTAGGAATGGCTACCGAAGTGAGTTGATTGTATGAAAAAATATCTTGCGGCAGAGATGTCAGACCAGCGCCAAGTGTCACTGAAGTGATGTTATTTTGAGCAAATGCACCCGCACCAATGGAGGTCACTGAATCAGAGATCGTAACCACGTTGAGCTGATTACCAGCAAAGGCATTATCACCCAGCACAATCAATGAACTTGGAAGAACCAAACTGCCGCTAAGCTGGTTATTAGCAAACGCATACGGCTCAATATTTTCCAGTGAGCTCCCCATAGTCAGTGAAGTGAGCTGATTGCTTGCGAACGCAGAGCTCCCAATACTATTAAGTGAACTTCCGAGTATGAGTGTTGTTATCTGGTTACTTGTGAATGCACTGTCGCCTATCGTAAGCATAGAGTCCGGGATAGTCAGTGTCGTTATCTGGTTGCCGTTCGAGAATGCATTACTACCTATTGTAGCCACTGAATTACCAAGAGTAAGCGAAGTAAGCTGATTGAACATAAAAGCACTGTTACCGATCGTAGTCACAGAGTCAGGAATGACAACAGAGGTAAGTGAATTAGCAATAAACGCGCCCGTACCTATATTTGTCACTGAGCTTGGAATAGTTACAGCGGTAATTGATTTTGCGCTAAATGCCGAAGTACCGATTGCCGTTACTGTTTGTCCACTAATAGTACTTGGAATATCAACGACGGTAGGGCATGCAGGATTTGCTCCATTATTGCCTTCGTTGGCATAGTATTCACTTATAACTCCAGAGCTAATTGCAAAACAGCTATCAGGTGGCGTAGCAGCAAATGCTCCGGGAGATTCGAGTATACCACCAAGTAATACACACGCGAGTGTGACTATTCCGATGCTTAGGTTTTTTGTTATTTTCATGTTAATTTTCCTTTGAATGTGCGACTCGACTATGTCTTTAATACGATTATACCACTAGCTTTATAAACGGGATAATCTCGTAGTATTTTGGTATCACCTCTGTTATAATTACAATAACTATGAGCTCCCTTTCAATCGGCATTGTAGGCCTACCAAACGTCGGTAAATCGACGCTTTTTAATGCGCTCACCAATAGCGAAATCCTCGCGGCCAACTATCCTTTTGCTACTATCGAACCAAATACTGGCATCGTACCCGTGCCCGATGAGCGTCTAGGTGTCCTCGCTGGTCTCTATGGAAGCCAAAAAATCCTCCCGGCAACCGTAACTTTCGTCGATATTGCTGGTCTCGTAGCGGGCGCTTCCAAAGGTGAAGGTCTCGGCAACCAGTTCCTTGCCAATATCCGTCAGTGTGACGCGATCGTGCACGTAGTACGCGCATTTGAAAATGATGATATCGTGCGACATGACGGTGGATCGGTTGATCCCAAGAGTGATATCGAAATCATCAACACAGAGCTAATCCTAGCCGATATCCAGACGGTTGAAAAACGCCTGCCTGCCCTGCAGAAAGAAGCGAAATCCAAGCCTGCGGCTCGAGAAGCAGCCAGCTATCTCGAAAGTCTTCTGCGTCACCTTGAAGCCGGCACACCCCTGTCTGCATTGCCATCTCTCGATATGGATGCTATCCATGACCTGCATCTTTTGACCGCAAAGCCAATCATCTACGCTTTTAACGTGGATGAAGAAGGACTTTCCGATGAGACTATACAGCATCCGCTAAGTGATCTCGTCGCGCCAGCAAAAAGTCTCTTTGTCTCAGCAAAAATCGAAGAGGAGCTCAAAGGCCTCGATGCAAATGATGCCAAAGAGCTCCTTGAGAGCTACGGTGTACACGACACTGGCCTCACGCAGCTAATTCACGCTGCGTACGAAACATTAGGTCTACAAAGCTACTTGACCGCCGGGCCAAAAGAAGTCCGTGCATGGACGATTCGCTCAGGCTATACTGCCCCACAGGCTGCCGGGGTTATTCACACCGATTTTGAACGAGGTTTTATCGCTGCACAGATCGTTGACTACAATGATCTTGTGACTGCAGGTAGCGAACAAGCTGCAAAAGCAGCCGGAAAAGTACGCACTGAAGGCAAAGACTATGTCATGCAACCTGGTGACATAGTCGAGTTTCGTTTTAACGTCTAGTAGAAGTTTCGAAAATGAAGTGCCCCCGCCAGCGTAAAAGCTTAACGGGGGTAAAATCGAACAATCCGATCACTTCACGAGACAGGCACGGCAAACCAGATAGTACGCATTGTCCAGTCTCCCGGACCACGTCGCTCTCCAGAGCACACCGTAATAGTGAGCATCGAAGAACCACTCGCATCAAGCACCCGATCTGCCGGATAATCCGCCACACGAACTTCGACACGCTCGACGACCTGATACTGCAACTTACCTGTACGACCAATGACAGTGAAAACATCACCGCCCTGTAGCTTTTCGTACAGGAAATTGCCCAGCGCCTCCTGTCCTGGTGGATAGGTATGTGCGGTAAAGTTCACCGCACCCTTCTTTGAACCAGGTTTAGCACCATCGGCATCCCAGGCAAATACCTGTGGATCAAGCCCTTCCGGGTCAGGTAACGAGAAACCGTTGTCCCCCACCTTGATGCGACCAAGCGCCTGCACAGACCGCTTTCCAACCCCCTGTATCAAAAGAGAGGTCGGAATAAACGGTTTGTTATCAGCAGATGCTTGAGATGTTTCGGTCGACGAGGCCTGACCCGGAGAATCGGTCATAACACTCACCGACGGAGACACGTTGCCAACCACCGGGTTTGGCAGTGGTGGCGGCGATTGCCAAGAATCGCGCAAGGTCCAAAAAGTACCTTCTGCGATCAGACAAATCACACCGATGTATAGCATCCACCGCAGCGCGGAGGACGAGGCATGCAGCTTGTGTTTTGCCACTCTTCCTCCTACATGAAGTCGGATTGTTCAGGTGCGAACAGGATTCTAATTCCCATTCGATAATATATATTATACAACAATTATTTTTATAAAGCAATGAAAGAGCCCGGCTTCATCTACACTGGCTGTGTAGCGAAGCCGGGCGTACCCTCACACTAGACTATCAGAGTAGTCTGGTCTTGACCTTGATCAGGCGGTTGCCTTGTGCCGCAACGACACCGGAGCAAACGCCACCAGCAGGAGCGCCGCTCCCAGCACGACCCCTACTGCAACGAGCAGCTCGGAGAGCGTGAAGCTTCCCGAGGAGTCGTACTCAGCTGGTGGCCACTGCCCACCACCTGTGCTCGGAGGCACGAAGGTGGGCGACGCGGCCGGCGTCTTCTTGATCGAAGGCGTGTTGGTCACGACGACAGGCGTACCGATCGAACCCGACGGCGACGGCGTAACCGTCGGCGTGACAGTGACCGTCGGCGTGCTGTCGACGTCACACTTCACACCGGAGTCAGCCGGCAGCGTGGATACCTTCGGTGCGGTCTCCCCGTTGTCCGCCCACACCAGGTTGGGCAGGCTGAGCAGGTTGAGCGTGGCGGTCCGCATGAGACCGTCAACACTCTGAGTCCACGTCACCTTCTCAGTGGAATCCGGCAGGGCCATCTTCCAGGTGACGTTGTTGGTGACCCCTGCTGGATTGCAAGGATCGTCGGACTCCTGAGCAGCCACCGTCACCAGATCCGGCAACGGCGGCTGATCGCAGCTCTCGACCAGCACCTCATCTGTGTCGACCAGCACGTCGTTGACGTAGGTCTTCACGATGTGCGTACCCGCCGAAGCGGGCTCAGGTACACCCGGCGTGACCTTGACGTCATCCAGGTAAACCTCGACCGTCGCGCCTTCCGGCTTGACGTTGGTCGGCATGCCGATGTTGATGGTCTCGCACGACGGAGAAGAAGAGTTGTTCGAACCCTCCGGCTCCTCCGGTGGCGTGCAGTCCGTTCCCTCCGGCTGGTTGCCGGGAAGATTCGGGCAGACATCCACCGGTGGCGGAACATCGTCGACGTAGCTCACTGAGTAGTGAGACACCGCCTTGCCCGTCGGGTAGGCGATGGTGACCGTCTTCTGCGGCGGGTTGACGTCCACGTAGACGGGACCATTGCCCTGATTGACAGATCCTGCCTTGACGCAGTAGCTGTCGATGAGCTTGCCGTCCGGAGCCGTCACGGTGACGGAGGACGGGTTGCCCGTGGTGTCGATCTTGCCCGAGTCCAGACCAGAACAGACCTGGTCGCCAGGACCAGCAGAAGCGGCACCGCCGAACCCTACACTGAGGCTCAGAGCCAGCACAGCTGCTCCGATGAGTGCGAGCCAGGCTCGCAGCTTGAATGACATTCCGGGACCTCTTTCTCGTTGAAGTTCCACAGCGATCAGTGATCAAAGTCGAATTGTGAAAGTACATAATGGCCCGCATATGCAGGGCTATTACAGCACTCCCGCATATACGACCATGACCACCCACCGTTGTGAGTGAACATCCATCCCCGAGGATAGTATGGTAATTATATAATACTTATTATAATATGTAAACTATTTTACGACTTTCAGAAGGTAGAAGCGTTCTTTATTACCCTTCGTACCAGTGACTTCACTGTCCGCCTTGTCTACAATCACGAACAACTTTTTTGCCCACAGCTCAAATTCTTTGAGGATTTGGCGGCGGACTGAATCATTTTTAATTACACCCTTATTTACTTGGGCTTTACCTGCTTCGAACTGAGGCTTAAGCATGGCAACTATCTGGGCCTGCTTTCCTGAAATCTTTGCAACATGTGGCAAAATTTCGCGCAAACTGATAAAACTCACATCCATAACAACGATATCAACTTGTTCACTCGGTACGAAATCCCGAATATCGGTCTTTTCGTGAAGCTCGATACGTTCATCACCATGAAGGCTTGGGTGTAGCTGATCTGTACCAACGTCTACAGCGAACACTTTTTTTGCTCGATGTTGCAGGGCGTAATCTGTAAAACCACCTGTTGAGGAGCCGACATCGAGTACTATTTTGTCAGTAAAATCCACATCAAGTACTGCAGCGACACTGGCGAGCTTGAGACCCGCACGTGATACGTATCGTTCAGTTGCTGTGAGTTTTACAGTATCCGTTGAAAGAACATTATGGGCAGGCCGCTCGACTTTCTTTCCATTCACCATCACGGAGCCAAGTCGGATAAAGCTCTCTGCTTGCGAGCGTGTTGCTATCATTCCTTTTGCAACTAAATATTGATCAAGCCGTTGTCTAGTCATACCTCTATCGTACCATTAGGGATACATGATCTTCTCAACTTCTCTTGTGATTTCCGCAATGCGCGCATACGACTGACCTTTTGTCATCACAATCATAACGTACGTACCCTTTGGATGCTTCACGATCGCTGCATCGTGTACATAGTCCCACAAGAAACCGACCTTGTCCCACACCCGGCCTTTACTACCTGTTGGTATACCATAACGATAGGGGTGTACACTGAGCGAATGAAGCAATCGGTCACGATGCGTTCCAGAAGCGATTGAGCCATCGTTCAGCATCGTCATAAACCGTAAAAGATCATTCGCTGTCGTGTGCGTCGCGTCCGGCTGGGTAAAACTCGTACCATGGCTAAAGCCAAGCCCGTAAACATATCGATTCATATTCTCGCGTCCGGCTTGACGCAGCCATTCCAATGCACATGGATTGGTGCTCGCAATCGTCATCCGGTCAAAGCAACCAGAAACGGTCGTATCAAGCATCGGATCGTTCCAACTCACCTTCCCTTTATCCATCTGATCAAACAACCATTTAGCAACATATAGCTTATATGTACTTGCACTTGGGATACTATCTTCCGCACGCGCACTAGCTGTCCATCTTTCCCCTGTGATCTGACGTATTGCGATATGGACATCCATTTGGCGCGACTTATCACGCACATAAGCCCTCAATCCATCTTCCGTAGCCGTATACCTGCTGTTATATATAACCTTCGGTGCAACCTTAACAAACTGAGCCGTAATATAACCCGTACCAGTGCCCATGAGCACCCAGTCATGCACCTCGATATTGATTAGTGGTCGATTAATAACCTTACCTGGCTTTCCAGACGAACGACCTGTCTCTATTCCATTTACTATGGAGATATTTGTCACCCCCTCCTTGACGCCTACTTTTTTATCAAGGGTATCGAGATACTTACCAAACCGTTTTTTATCAAATTTTAATACAGGCTGCTTCTGCTTATCTGCGCCAATGACCAGCCAGTTGGCGATTTCTGAGGGTGCTATCTCAAATACTTGTCCAGCTGCCTCAATCGATACAGTTCGCGCTAACGCTGTCTCTGCCTGTTGTTTCACTTCAGCAAAGTCGGCGGCCCGCACTGGCGCATGTGTTAGTTTTGCAGGAACCGCAACAGTTACCGTACCGCTAAAGCCCGGAGTTTCTTTTTTAATCGCTTCTATAACCTTGCTTGCTACAACCGTTTGACCAGAAATATCATTCTCAGCCGTAAGCTTTCCTCTCTTGATGGCCAGATGAGCGTCCTTAGGAGCAATACTCAGCAGTTTTGCTTGCTCGTTGCCAAATTTCTGCAAAACAAACGATGAATATTCCACCTGCTGAGTCTCCCTCTGTACCGGCTGCCACAGAACTGAAAATGGCACAAAGCGCTCCCAGAATGGGTATTCAGTAACTGCTTGAATCATTGCTTCGGTCTGCAACTCAGCGCCCGCACTACCTATCGGATACTCTACGACTTTACCTGCTGTTTTGAGCTTTAATCTTGTCGCTTGAAATCCAGTATTTAGTTTACTGGCAAGCTCATCGTGCGAGAGCCATCCAACCCGCTCCTCACCTAACTGCGCAAGGGGCAACGCCCGATCAAGGGGATATAGCATTTGCCCTGCAGCTATGGCTATATACAGCAAAAACACCACCCATATCATGGCACGGTGGTGCTTTTTTCCCGGCATAACTCGGTAATAGTGATGTCTTACTCTCGAATGAATACGCAGATGAAGATGCTCTGAGTCATTCATACTTTCACTTACTTTGTTTGTCTTAGCCGTTCGTCCAGGCATGTACCCAGTATACGCCTAATTCAAATCCCTAAGCTACTTTTTGCGTTCGCGGTACTCACCAGTTGAGGTATCTACCGAAACAATGTCACCAGTTTTGATAAATGCAGGCACACGGATTTTTATACCGGTCTCAAGTTTAGCATCTTTCATCACTGCGCTCGTCGTATCACCCTTCACAACATCCTCAGCATAGGTAACTTCCAGAAAAAGATTCTTTGGAAGTTCAACATTGATGACTCGATCACCGAAAAACTGTAGCTGCAGCATATCGCCTTCTTTGAGGTAGTTCTTTGCCGTATCTACCGTATCTTCAGAGAGTTCGAACTGCTCAAAGGTTTCCGGATCCATAAAGAAAAAGATCGCACCGTCGCTGTACAGATATTGAACACTTTTGTTATTCACTTCGGCCGGTTCTATCTTATCCTGACCCTTAAAAGTCTTCGGGATTAGACTACCATCAAGCAGATTTTTCAGCTTTACATTAACGATCGAACCACCACGACCCATGACCTTCTGGCCATACTCTACAACTCGATACGGAGTTCCGTCGATCTGGCACACGGTACCCTTTTTTAAATCAGTTGGCTGATACATTCCACTACTCCTTGTGCTTTTTTATGTGATGTCTCGCTGCTGCTGCACCACCAATAGTGATCGCTAACCCAAGAAGGCCAAGGGCAGTATATGCCAAGGTCTTGTCTTCATCACGATAGGCTTCTTTTGCCAAGTCAATTGCTTCCACTCCCTGCTGATCCTCAGCTCGGTAGGATACAATCTCTACTGTTGGGTCAAACGAGTAGTGGCGACGCATCATTTTAGCCTTGTGTTACGAATGGAAGCAATGCGAGGTGACGTGCACGCTTGATTGCTACAGCAAGCTGGCGCTGCTGCTTAACGCTAAGACCGGTCTTTGCAATTGGTTCGATCTGACCATATGCGTTGATATAGCGCTGCAAAGTCTTAACATCCTTGTAGTCAAAGTATGTGACTGGATCTTTCTTAAATCGTTTCATAATGTATTCTCCTTAAAATGGAATCTCTGAGAGATCAATTGGTTTATCATCGATATCGCTCGGTGCAACATCTTTAGGCTGGCTGTTTGAACTACCACCACCCTGAGGTGTATTTGAAGAGCCTGAGTTACCGCCATCATTTGGACCATCAAGGAACGTAACATCTGTCGCAACAACTTCGATACGGCTGCGCTTCTTGCCTGTTTCCTTGTCATCCCAGCTATCTTGACGAAGACGACCCTGTACAAGACAGCGACGACCCTTTGAAAGATACTGATTGACGAGCTCCCCGAGCTTTTCCCACGCGGTAACATCGAAGAAATCTGCCTGATCATCCTGTCCTGCACGGTCAACTGCAATGCTAAAGCTCGCAATTGTTTTGCCTGTTGTGGTTGTGCGCATCTCTGGATCGCGCGTTAGACGTCCCATCAAGATGACTTGGTTGATACTTCGTGCCATGTAATTACCCCTTATTCTTCTTCAGTTTCAGCTGATTGCTTTTTCGATGCTTCGAGCTTTGCTTTTTCCTTCTCGTCTACCTTTACGAGCAGGTAACGTAGCGCGTAGTCTGTGATGTTTAGTACATCAGAGATTTTCTTTGGCGCAGTAGCTGGTAGCTCTACTTCTGCGTAGACATATACAGCAAAATCCTCTTTTGCAATACGGTAAGCAAGCTTCTTCTTACCCTGGTTGTCTAACGCTGTTACTTCACCACCGTTGTCAGTGACGAGTTTTTTGATAGCATCGATAGTCGCGTCGATCTCTGTCTCAAGATCTGGCTTTACCAACACCGTCAGTTCGTAGTGTTGCATAAGTTCCTCCTATTGGAACTCCTCTGCCGAGGAGTGCTTGCGCATAAGTTCGCAAGCTTGAGTTGATAACACCTTTAATTATACCAAAAACTGTGGAAAAAGCTAGAGGTGGTAGATTAGATATCTTCGTTCGAGTTAAGTTCATCTACACTCGAGATAAGTACGTCACGTGGACGGTTGCCGTCAGCCGCACCAATCACACCCTGCTCTTCCATTTCTTCGATCAGGCGAGCCGCACGTGAATAACCGATGCGGAGTCGTCGCTGGAGGTAGCTGGTACTTGCCTTGCGGCCTTCTACAACTGCGCGTACTGCGTCTTGGTATAGTGAATCATCACTACTACCACCGCTATCCATATCCATCACCACCCCGCCCTTTGAGCTGATTTGCACCGGCTGAGAGATAATCTCATCATTGTACTGTGGCGGCGACTGCATACGTAGGTGGTCAGTAATCTTGATCACCTCTTCATCCATCACCCATGCGCCCTGGATACGCTTTGGCTTACTCATATCTGGCGTCAGCATCAGCATATCTCCTTGCCCAAGGAGCTTCTCGGCACCGATCTGGTCGAGAATTGTACGTGAATCGACTTGTGAGGCCACAGTAAAGGCGATACGAGCTGGGACATTCGCTTTAATGAGGCCGGTAATAACATTGACGCTCGGACGCTGCGTCGCGAGGACCAGATGAATACCGACCGCACGAGCTTTCTGCGCCAGGCGTACGATCAATGCTTCGACATCACGTGCCGCTACCATCATGAGATCAGCGAGCTCGTCAATCACAATCACAATGTACGGCATTGCACCATCTTCGACTTGCTGCATGTTGCCATCTTCATCAGCTACAGAAATCTTCTTTGCACTATTCTGGACCTTGCGATTATAGCTCGCAATGTCACGAAGTTTCTCACCAGCAAGCAACTTGTAACGACGCTCCATCTCGTTAACCGCCCACTTGAGCGCGCTAATTGTCTTTTCCGGCTCGGTAATCACCGGCGTGAGAAGATGTGGGATATCCTCATATGGCGCCATTTCTACTTGCTTTGGGTCGACGAGGATAAGCTTCATCTCGCTCGGACTGTTTCGATAGAGGAGACTCGTAAGAAGTGTATTGATCATGACCGACTTACCAGAGCCAGTCTGACCAGCAATCATCAGGTGCGGCATTTTATTAAGCTTGCCGACTACCGCTTCGCCGGAAATATCTTTACCAACCGCAAATGACAGCGGATCGTTACCGGTCTGCCACTGCTTTGACTCGAGAATACCGCGCAAACGTACGTCGGCAGCCTTGCGGTTTGGTACCTCAATACCAACTGCACGTTGGCCCGGAATTGGTGCTTCGATACGCAGACTCTGTGCCGCCAAATTAAGCGCGATATTTGTTTCAAGCGCAGAGATACGCGTCAGCTTTACACCAGCTGGTGGCTTGAGAGTATATTGTGTCACTTTCGGGCCAATGTTTACCCCTTCCATCTCGACGTTGATATTAAACTCACTCAGCGTGTCGTGAATAATCTGTGCATTTTGCTGCACATCACCAGCATCGGCAGGACTCTGCTTTTTCTCAAGCAGATTAAGGCTTGGTGCCTTCCAGTTTGGATCTGTCGCGGTGACAAGCGCCGTCTTTTCTTCTGCTGCCTTGTCTGGCATAACACTACCCTTCAAGCTTGAGAGGCGCGGTTTCTTTTTATCTACCTCATCGACTGTATCAAGTGTCGGCACGCCGGCGTTGAGCTTGAGCTCACCAATCTGCGTTGATGAGCCAGCCATATCTGCTTTGGCTGCTTTTTTCATAATCTTCTCGTTTATTTTCTGTTCTTCACGATCCGCAGTCCTTAGAAGATCCCGAAGCGTTGAGAAGATAGTTGCTGGCGAGAGCCGTAGCGCAATTAATGCCGTCAAGAGAATCAGAAGCACATAGATAAATGCTGCTACCCCTGAGGCTACAAGAGAAAGCATGCCGCTATTGAGTGTGTCACCGACAAAACCTCCGTTAGTTGTCGTATCAGCATTTTTGAAGAGACCAAAAAATCCGCTCCACCACACCACAAAAAGTGTCGAAGAGAATTTCACCACAAATGGTGCACGATTTTCTTCACTGCGAAATATCTCAATTGCCACATATGTCGCCACAAGCGGCACAACATAGGTCGCATAACCTATCGATTTCAATGCAACATCCTGGAACCATTCAAGCACTGGTCCACCGACACCGAACCAGGCGACAACAAAAAGAATCGAGAGCGCAATGAGCGCTACTGCCCCAACCTGCCCCCAAAAGCCTGCTGGTAGACGATGCTCAGGAGCCTGCTGCTTTGCGGAACGTCTCCTTGCGGTGCTGCGTTTTTTCTTTTTTGCCATAACTGTTTTGATTATACCGTAACTATTAACTGTTAACTCGCTATAATTGTAGCATAAATTGCAACAAAATGCAATACTTCTTATGTTTTATCGCCGCACATGTTTATGACGACGAAATACGAAATACCCGCTTGCTAGGATGAATATCGCAACGATAAAGCTTGATACCACAGGCAACAGAACGAACCGCATTTCCCTACCAAAACCTGTATCAGGTGCGTTAATACTTTTACCTTCACCGTTGCCATTAGGTATGCCTCCCGGTGTTTGCGTAGGAGGAGTTGTTCCTCCTCCGGTTGAAGTAAGAGAGATAGCTGGACCGATTGGATCAACAATCCCACCATCCACCTGTCCATCATCGTCAAGTGGACCACCATCTTCAAGAGTATATGTCATTGTAGTCACTGGCGTACCAGCACGGTCGAAAGTATCAAATGTAATCCCGGAAATTGTACGATACTCATTAGTCTCCCAGCTGAATTTACGCACTACCCACTCTGAAGTATCATAGTGCTTGTCGTAGTAAACTGTTACCTTGGCACTACCGCCAGGAGTTGCACATCGGACTCCAAAATCTGTTACCCCTACCGGATACTCGTAACCATCATCTGCAACACCTGTGTAATCGGCGGGTGTCTCTTGACTCAACCATTGTACTGAAGCGCAGTTATTGCCAGCACTACCGAGCTGAAGCGTAACATATTCACCACCACCAAGTGCATTGTTGGGTATAGAAGCTACGCTCGCTTGCAAGTTATCTTTGATGCCATCGCCATTGCCATCGCCATTGTTTGGAGCTTGATCTTCTATATTGTCTTCAAAGCCATCTGCGTCACAATCGAGTTTATCTCCCTGAATAGTCCAACTGAAACTATCAATGATTGCCTGTCGGGCTGGTATTGCATCGGTACAGTAGCTGACTCCATACGCATTAAAACTTAGATTGGGCTGCAGCGACTGCGAGCTCCACCCTGCAAGGGTATGCCTATAATTACTTGGTGAAATTCCTGAGAAGCTTAGCATATAATCAACTTGATTCACAGATGACATATTCCATGCATCAAGAGATTGATTGAAAGCACGCGCGTTAGAAAATATTAAGTACATATTCGTAACGTTGCTTGTATCCCAATTGTCGAGTGGTTGATTGAAAGCCCGAGTATCCGTAAACATCGAGGACATGTCCTCAACGCCGGAGACATCCCAAGAGCCGATTGGTTGGTTAAACGAGGAGGCATTGTAAAACATTTGACGCATGTTCGTCACATGACTTACATTCCAACTACCAAGTGGCTGGTTGAAAGCAGCTGCGTCTTGGAACATGAGCTGCATATCCACAACATTCGACGTATCCCAGCCGCTAATATCCTGATTAAAAGCCGATGCGTCAAAAAAGAGACGATCCATCGAGGTGACATTTGAGACATCCCAGCTACCGATTGGCTGATTGAAAGAAGACGCTCCCCAGAAAAGATGATCCATTGACGTAACGCTGGAAGTGTTCCAGCTTGTGATAGAACTATTGAAGTGTGATGCGGCCCTAAACATTTCATACATCTCAGTAACCTGAGCAACATTCCAGCTATCGAGCGATTGGTTAAAGGAAGTAGCCCCATTAAACATTCCAGACATACCAGTAACGGCAGCCGTGTTCCAGCCCCCTAGCGGCTGGTTGAAAGAGGCGGCACCAGCAAACATATATTGCATGTATTGGACTGCCCCCGTATCCCAATTGCTTATATCCTGATCAAAGGTCGAGGCATCATTGAACATAGCAATCATATTAGTCACATTGCTTGTATCCCAGTTGCTGAGTGGCTGGTTGAAAGAGGTGGCACCCGAGAACACATTACTCATATCTGTGACCTTGCTCGTGTCCCAATTGTTAATATTTTGGTTAAAAGCTGCCGCCTTGTAAAACATGCTGGCTATATCGGTAACATTACTAGTATTCCAACTCCCGATAGGCTGGTTGAAAGAGGTGGCATTTTCAAATGCCGATCTCGTCTGAGTAACCTGACTCACATTCCAGCTATTGAGCGGTTGATCGAAAGAGGTAGCGTCCTTGAAAATCCAGCTCATGTTAGTAACCTTACTAGTATCCCACCCATCAATATCTTGATTAAAGGAGGATGCGTTTGAGAACATAACACTCATATCGGTAACATTACTAGTATTCCAATTACCGATAGGTTGATTGAATGAGGTGGCATTTGCAAACATGTATGACATATCGGTAACATTCCCCGTATTCCAAGCACCGATGTTCCCGTTAAAGCTCGTAGCGCCATTCGCAAACATACCACTCATATCAGTAATATTACTCGTATCCCAGTGACCTATATTACCGTTGAAATTAGGTGCCCCCGCAAAAGCATTCTCCATACTTGTAACATGACTTAGGTCAGGCGCGTCAGTAGCCGAGATTGTACCTAGATTGATAGCACCGGCAAATGCAGAATCAAAATTCTGCCACTGACCCGTTCCCCACTGCTTAATATCAATAAGTTTTTTTCTATTTTCACTAGCCTGATTAACATATATCCGTGGAAATGATCCTCGTATACGAATCGTATACGTGCCAGGTACACCAAAGTCATGAGTGATGCCACTTGTCACACCAAACTGATCGAATATACCGTCATTATTCCAGTCAACATCGTAATTGTAGCCGATACCACCGGTAGGGATAGTGATCGATGAATCATTTGGCGTATCTGAATTATCAGTCTTCCAAGTCGTCACAAAATCAGTAGAGTTAATCGCATCGGCATAGACTGGGCGGGTCGTAAGATTAATTACTCCAAGCAGTTGCAGTACAACAACGGCTGCACCAATGAACGAGAAGCTAGCCGCCGAGTAGTAAAGAGGTCGTTTTGGCAAGCGTAAGCCCGCTCTACCACGCAAGCGGATAAAATGACGACGAGAATTGCTATATTGCTTATGCACATCCGTAGTATAGCAGAAAGTAGCTTGCATACTACTTTGTGTAAAAACTACTAGTAGCCGCGTGTGTCGATTTTTTGCTTTGGCTCGACAGCTTCAGTGTCGGGCACTTGTCGTGGTTGGAATTTCTTTGCAGGCGGACGGTTAAATTCTGGCTGCTTTTGCTCACCAGGTTTTTTGCCCTGCTGCTTCTGGCCACCGCCACCACCAATTTCATTGATCACTGGAATCACAATTGGTGTACGACGCGTTTGGTCGTAAAGTACATGCGTAATCTCATCTTTGATCTCTTTCTTAATCTGGTCAAGATCAAACTTTTTACCGCCAAAGCTTCGAGCAACTTTTTGCTTCAAGTACTGGCGAATAAGTCCCATCAACTCTTCTGAATCACGGAGATAAATAAAGCCACGAGAGATAATATCCGGACTTGTCAGGAGACGGCCAGTGCCGCGCTGTACAGTGAGCACAACGACGAACATTCCTTCGTTAGCCATATGGATACGGTCCTTGAGAACTACTTCACTAACTACCGCACCACTGTCATCATACATGATGCCACCAACCGGAATACGGCCAGCTTTTTTGGCACCTTCAGCAGAGATTTCAACCACATCGCCGCTGTCACAAACGAAGATATTGTCGCGCGGGATGGCGCATTCTTTTTCAGCAAGACGTGCATTGTGCACCAGCATGTGGAATTCACCGTGAATCGGCATGTAGTAGGTTGGGTTGAGCGCGTTGATCAGCTTAACATGATCATCGTAGTAACCATGGCCAGAAAGGTGGAGCGGGCCGACACCTGTAAGGTGCGTTTTTCCGTTTTGGATCACTTCAGATCCCTCACGCATCAGACCGTCAACCGTACGTACGACGTACTTTTCATTACCCGGAATCGGATTTGAACTAAAGACAACTACGTCGCTGTTCTTGATCTTGATATGCTTGTGTGACCCAGATGCCATGCGGTTAAGCACCGCGTTGAACTCACCCTGTGAACCAGTACAGATGATAGTTACTTTTCCATCTGGCATCTTTACGATATCTTCCATCTTCATGACGACATCTTTCGGTACTTTGATTGTGCCTGCACGTAGTGCTACTTCCATATTCTGGATCATCGAATAGCCGGCAAATGCGACCTTACGATCGTGCTTCTTCGCTTCATCAAGAATCACCTGCATACGGTGGAGCTGAGAGCTGAAACAACTCATTACCAGGCGAGAATTTGGATACTTATCCATCACCTGCCCCATGCTCTCCTGAATATCAAATTCACCATGTGTGTGTGTACCATCCGACTCACAGTTGGTAGATTCGTTCATGAGA
The DNA here is from genome assembly GCA_036405515.1 of Saccharimonadales bacterium (SeqCode). Lineage (GTDB taxonomy): Bacteria > Patescibacteriota > Saccharimonadia > Saccharimonadales > Saccharimonadaceae > JASLCR01. The sequence continues at coordinate 36,235 of DASWXM010000021.1, forward strand.
AGCAAAATACCTTCTTTGGCAGAAATCTCAGTTAGACGCTCAAGGTCGAACTTCTTACCATCGACGGGGTTTTCCTCAAATCGCCAGTCACCAGTGTCGATAAGCACACCGAGCGGTGTACGGATCACGATAGCTGTCGCATCTGGAATCGAGTGGTTCACACGAACAAACTCGATACTGAAACTATCACCGAGCTGTGCACGCTCATGCGTTTCAGGATTCATCTCATAGTACTCAGGTTCATAGCCACTCTGGCTTTCTTCCATAGTGCGCTTAAGCATACCGAGAGTAAACTTCGAAGCATAGACCGGTGCTGGCAACTTGTGGATGATGTGACGGAATGCACCAATATGGTCGAGGTGACCGTGAGTAAATGCCCAGCCACGAATCTTGTGCTTATTTTCCTCAAGATACGTCGTATCTGGTGTGATGTAGTTGATGCCTGGATAATCACCGCCCGGGAACAAGAAGCCACAATCGATCACGATAATCTCATTATCGTATTCGATCGCCATCATGTTTTTACCGATACCCATTTCCCCAAGGCCGCCGATTGGCATGATCTTGAGCTTTGGACCGTTTGTTTGCTTCTGACGCTTTTGGTCAGCAAGACTGAACTGACGCCCACCGTAGCCGTTATACACACTTTTGTTTAC
>DASWXM010000022.1:0-3217 GCA_036405515.1 Saccharimonadales bacterium (SeqCode)
TTACAAGAATATTATATGGCTCCCCGACCTGCTCAAAATTTTCATCAGTACGAATACCGGCAAACTGCATGATACGATCCTCGCGAGGGTTCAGCCCGCTGGTTTCAAGATCATAAAAGAAAAAAGTCTTACTCACTACTCCTAGCATAACAAAAAAGCGCCCGTTTAGGCGCTTTCTCCTGTGATTGCACTTTGACAATGGCTAGTCAAGCTGCTCGAGGAAGGTAAATTCTGCATCGCCAATACGAATAGTCGACTCTCCTGAAGCGCCCTTGCGCATGAGCTCGTGCGCAATACCCATCTTCTGCATAATATCTCGCAAGCGATTGACTGCCTGGAACTGTTCAAAGTTGGTACGGGCCGCGAATTTTTCGATTTTTGTCCCATGCACCACAAATACGTCGCTGTCCTTCTCGACACTCCATGCGTCATCTGCCGCGGTACCGCTTAAAGTAATCGTCGGGATCTCATCCGATACTGCATCTTCCTCTGTCTGTCGCTCCGCATGCGTCTTGGCGACTACTTCGTGCAGTGCACGTAGAAGCTCCGTGATACCTTGATGTGCAGTGGATGAAATCGCAAAGATTCGGGCATCACCAGCAACTTTCTGTAAAGCCTCCTTCTGCATCGTGATCATCTCGTCATCGAGCCCCTCAGTTTTTGTGAGCGCGATAATCTCAGGTCGCTCAAGAAGGGCGGGATTATGACTTGCCAGCTCAAGCCTGATCGTCTGGTACGCACCAGCGACATCATCAGTGTAGGCGTCGATCAGATGCAGCAGAACTGCCGTACGCTCTACATGACGGAGGAACGCATCACCAAGGCCCTTGCCAACCGAAGCGCCTTCGATAAGTCCAGGAATATCCGCGATCAGTAACGTTCCGTCATCGATATTCGCAACACCTAGGTTCGGTGTCAGTGTCGTAAAGGCATAGTCTGCAATCTCAGGACGAGCGTTGCTTACCACACTCAAGAAAGTAGACTTACCAGCATTCGGGAAGCCTACCAAGCCAACATCGGCAAGCAGTTTTAATTCTAACTCAGCCTCAAATTCTTCACCCTGCTCACCAAGCTCAGCGATCTTCGGCGCCTGCCTGGTCGAGCTTTTAAAATGCGCGTTCCCGAAGCCACCATCACCACCCTTTGCAATAATCACCTGCTGACCATGCTCTACCAGATCCGCTATAGCAATACCGTCTTTTTTTACAAGTGTGCCCATTGGCACTTTCACAATCAGGTCTTCGCCCGATCGACCACGCTTGTTCTGCTTGGCACCATTTCCACCTGGCTTTGCTTTAAGCTCCGGTTTATAACGAAAATCTATCAGTGTATTAAGGTTTTCAGTGGCCTCAAAGACAACATTGCCGCCTTTACCACCATCACCACCATCGGGACCACCCTTATCGACATAAATTTCATGCCGAAAACTGACGACCCCATCGCCGCCTTTTCCCGCCTGAACAAAAACCTTCGCTGTATCTACAAACATTCTGCTCCTAGTATAACAGAGGTGCTCATAACTGAGCACCTCTTTCTTGTATCAAATCGATTATTATCTATCGTGGATGTAAAGATATGCTTTCGCCTGTCCAGCTGAGATTGTTCGTGAAGTAACACGATTGAAGTTTCCAGCGTAATTCATCTCTGAGATATAGATATCACCGTTCTTCCTGACACTTTCGACGATTGCGACGTGACCTGGGCTGCCGGCCATCACTAGCACCGCACCTGCTCGTGGATTATGATTGACTTCATACCCAATGGCACTTGCACTATACGCCCATGACCCACCATCTCCCCAGAAGCTGCCAACTGGACGACCGAGTTGCGCACGACGCTCATATGCATACCAGGTACAGTTACCAGGAGCGTAGCGGTTACCAGCTGATGCATTGAGATTAACATTCATTAGGTTATACGAACCACCTGGATCTGAGCTTGTATTGCCATATGAAGATGTTGACGTTGATGGCGCGACATAGCCCGGTCGTTCTGCGGCAGGAAGTACGCCATTTGGAATCAAGAGCTTCTGACCCTTCTTTGGGCTAGAAAGTTCAAGATCATTGTAAGAGATGATACGTGCCGGCTCTGTCTTATATCTTTTGGCAATCTCATTAATTGAGTCACCACGCTTAAACGTGTATGCAATACCGTCAACGGGGAGGACGGTTAGTTTTTTGCCCGCCTTCACGTTATCACTCTCTAGGTCATTCGCCCAGCGGATTGTATTTGGCGATACATTAAACTGAGCAGCGATACTTTCAACAGTATCACCTCGCTTAGCAATATACGTCTTAACTGTACGGTCACCAGAAGTCGGCTGTACAATCTGAGGCTTCGATACGGCAGTATCGTCTTCGGACTGAGCAATCTCTGTCTGCACTTGCAGGGATACAGAAGCGCTTGCAACCGTTGGAGCAATCGGAAGGTTTGCTTGCTCCGCCAGACTTGCCGCTACATCAGCAGCGACAAGTTTATCGACAGATGGTGCCTTCTGAGATTCGCTAGAAACATTCGCGACCGAAGGAAGACTTGCTGTCTGATTGAGTTGGCTCGAAGAATTTTGCGGTGTCTTGTACCCAGAAGCAACTACTGCAACTAAAGTAATAAAGATTGCTGAATAGAGTGCAATTTTTGATTTAGGTATAACCTGGGACTTTTTACTGCGTGACTTTTGTCGACCCAGTGTCATTCCCACCCGCAACTGTGTCGATGCTATGGAAGCATCTCCAGAATTCTGATTACGAATTGTATTCTCCTGCCGCCTTGATTACTCGAGGGGCGTTCACCTTCATGGTCTTTCTTCTCGCAGGAACAGGACACGATCGACCGATTATTAGTTATTATTGACTAGTTTTCGTAGATGTATATATCGGTGTCCGTAGCGACCACTTTGGTACGCTCACTTACTTGATAACCAGTAGTCTCTCGGCAAAATAGATCCTGCCATCAGATTACAACGGTCTCTTCGTAAATGTGCTGATACTTATTGTATCAATGCTTGCATAAAGTGTCAATAAGTTTTTTAATATATCATTCCGTTACAAAATCTGACACTTTTGCTGACAATGTTGTTGAATATTCCGTTCATGCTCAGCCTGTGTGCGGCCAAAGTAGGTCTTGTCATCATCTCCACTCAAAAAGAATAGATAATCGCTCAATGTCGGATCGGCAACTGCGAGTAGCGCCGATTCCCCAGGACTTGCAATAGGTCCCG
>DASWXM010000023.1:0-21058 GCA_036405515.1 Saccharimonadales bacterium (SeqCode)
AGGGGCACCTGACCTTTATTTTTCTGAATTTACCAATGCAACCGGCTGGGTACATGCTGGTGATAAGGCCATCGGTGGGCGACTCGTAAAAACCGACGACGAGACACGGCTTGTCGCCCAGCTATGGGGCGCCGTACCTGAAGATATGGCGAAATTAGCCGTGCACTGCAAGGAACTCGGCTTTGTCGGCATCGACATCAACATGGGCTGTCCCGACGCAAGCGCCGTCAAAGCCGGTGGCGGGGCAGGAATGATCCGCACGCCCGAACTTGCTGCCGAGATGATCGCAGCCGCTAAAACCGCCGGCCTACCTGTCAGTGCCAAAACGCGCCTTGGCTATTCGCTCGTCGATGAATGGCGCAATTGGTTGACGCACATCCTGCACCAAGACGTCGAAAATCTGACGGTTCATTTGCGTACCAAAAAAGAAATGAGTAAAGTACCAGCGCATTTTGAGTTAATCCCGGAAATCGTCGCACTTCGCGACGAAATCGCACCGGACACGCTGCTCACTATCAACGGTGATGTTGAAGACAGGGAACAAGGACTGAAAATTGTGGCCGACAATCCCGGCGTCGATGGTGTGATGATCGGCCGCGGCATATTCCATAATCCTTTCGCGTTTGAACACGAACCCGCAACCCATTACCGCGACGAACTCCTTGATCTTCTCCGTCTCCAGCTTGATCTCTATGATAAGCACTCGCACCTGACAAATCGACCATTCGATACCTTGAAGCGTTTTTTCAAGATCTACGTTCGTGATTTTACTGGAGCCGCAGAACTTCGCGACAAATTGATGCATACAAAAAGCACGGACGAGGTCCGTGCTTTGCTGGCAAACGACTAGAGGACTACTCTTCTTCAACAGGCAACCGAAAGAGAACCTGAAGAGACCCATCCGTAAGTGCCATCAATGTTGCAATAGTAATCATTACTCTCGCTGTAACAAATCGCCATCGATCCATATACTGCGAATCTTGTGGCAGAAGCATAGTAGCAAGCTCCTTAGATCGCCAAACATCATAACCAAATGCTTGCATGCCATCATGACTATCGGCAAATCGGTTTGACGAAAATGTTGTATCCGGAACAAAGTTTACTATCACAATCTTCTCATTATGGATCCCGGTAAGAGTTGATACGCTTCCTGGCGCCCTCTCCTCAAGTAATGGCAAAAGTTCACTATTTTGTGCGAAATAATCATCTGCGTGAGCCTCAAGAACAACAGATGCACCCAGTACGCGCAAATAGTCATCTCGTACAAAATCCTCAGCCAGAATCGCCCGTGTCAGGCGCTTACTATCCTCGACCAATTGAGTGTCACTTAGGCATGCCAAGATGCTCGCAACACCATCAATTGCGCCACAGCCAACCTTTCCATCTTGGTGCTCTGCATTATCTCTGTGACCACCAGGGGAAAGTCCAAGACGAAGGTAGTTATCGAGCATACTCTCGAAATCACTCAGAAACGTACCACGCGTGAGATCGTCACGGTCGACACCTAGACGATAGGCAAGCGCGGCGCCCGTCGCGCCACCAGGAACCTGTGGGCCAAGTTCAGCCTCATCAAGATTCGGGTCGTGTCGGCCATCTATACAACGTGTTTTTGCTTTTGGATTTACCGAAACATAATATTCATTCAGTGTTTCAATAATCGCCGGAACGTCAACAAAGGTATCAGTAGCACTGACGTTACCACGCCATACCATATTTGATAGTCGACCAATGTGAACAATTCGAGTTTGCTGCATACCCACACCTCTTCTTTAGCTTAATTTAGCGACGATGGCGACGACGAAGTCCCGCCACGTTCAAACGTACCTGATGACGATCAACCAGTTGTGTAGCTTTCTCAAGCTCAACTGAGTTCTTGGCATTCTTCTGCATAGCAAGCGCCTTGTCAAGTGCCGCTTTTGATTCAGCCTCGACAATATCATCACCATGATCAGCTTCATCGACAAGCACCTTGACAAGATCTGGTGAGATTTCGATCACACCACCAGATACCGCAAAGTAATCAATCTTGCTGTCCGGATCGTCTTTTTTCGTACGTACCGCGATAGCACCAGGTACTGCCACACTTACAAGTGGCTCATGTCCGGGGAATACACCGATTGGGCCAGCTGCAGTAGGGAGTTGCACTTCATAGACATCTTCGTCTTTCTGTACTCCCATCAATGTTACAAGCTGTAAACGCATCGAGTATTAGTCCTTCTTCTCGCTGAGTGGACCCGGAGCCATGTAGAACCAGCTCTCTGGCTTGTCATCGTACTTACCGTCGAGAATGTCACGAGCATCTTTGATCGTGTCTTCAAGCTTACAGTACACACCCTTGTTGCCGGTAAACTGCTCAGCCACGTGGAATGGTTGCGCAAAGAAGCGTTGCAGACGGCGAGCGCGGTTGACAGTTTTCTTCTGTTCGTCGGAAAGCTCGTCCATACCAAGGATCGCAATGATGTCCTGAAGGTCTTTGTATTCCTGCATCGTACGCTGTACTTCACGAGCGACAGAGTAGTGAGTTTCACCGATTACTTCCGGGTCGAGAGCGTTTGATGAGCTATCAAGCACATCAACAGCAGGATAGATACCAATCTCGGTCAATGCACGGTTCATAGAAATCGTTGCATCAAGGTGAGCAAACGTAGTCGCTGGAGCTGGGTCGGTCATGTCGTCAGCTGGCACATACACAGCCTGTACTGAGGTGATTGAGCCTTTCTTTGTCGACGTAATACGCTCTTGAAGCATACCCATTTCCTGCTGGAGGTTTGGCTGGTAGCCCACCGCAGACGGCAGACGACCGAGTAGTGCAGATACCTCTGCACCTGCTTGAGTGTAACGGAAGATGTTGTCGACAAAGAGGAGGACGTCTTTTCCTTCATCACGGAAGCTCTCCGCCATAGCAAGACCAGAAAGCGCCACACGAAGACGAGCACCAGGAGGTTCATTCATCTGGCCGAAGACAAGTGATGTCTTATCGAGCACCTTGCTGTCTGCCAGTTCTTCGTAAAGGTCTTTACCTTCACGAGTACGCTCACCAACACCGGCAAACACTGAGTTACCTGAGTGGTATGCAGCAATGTTGTTGATCAACTCCTGGATCAACACGGTCTTACCAACACCAGCACCAGCGAAGAGACCAGCTTTACCACCCTTAGTTAGTGGGGCGATAAGGTCGATTACTTTGATACCCGTCTCGAGGATCTCAGTCTTGTTTGACTGTTCAGCGAGTGTAGGGGTATCACGATGGATTGATGCACGCTTGCCAGTGACGGCACCTTTGCCATCGATTGGGTTGCCGACCACATCAAACATACGGCCTTGGGTCTGCTCACCAACAGGTACAGAGATAGGAGCACCGGTAGCTTCTACCGCGTCACCGCGTTTCAGCCCATCAGTACTGCTCATCGCAATGGCACGCACAGTATGTTCGTCGAGGTGCTGCGCAACCTCAAATACAAGCGTATCTTTGCCGCGCTTGATCTCCAGCGCATCATAAATCGCCGGTAGCTTTTTGTCAGTAAACTCAACGTCTACGACCACACCTACGACTTGGGTTATTGTTCCGGTTTGTTTAGTCATCATCTTCTCCTTCATCTTTCAAATCATCTCGTTCAACTGCTTTCTCGGCATTCCTTGCGAGCATCCTTTGTATCCTCTCGGCATCGTCATACTCGCGACTAAAACCATACTCCCAGCCAAAATCCCTGCCTGGTACAGATGGCCTAACGCCACCTTTAGGCATATAATCAGATTCGCTCATTTCATTGCCTCCGCGCCACCGCTGATTTCTGCTAGTTCTTGTGTGATCGCTGCCTGGCGGGCTTTATTCATCGCCAAAGTAAGGTCATCGATGAGATCAGATGCATTGTCGGTGGCATTCTTCATAGCAAGCATACGCATACTGTGCTCGCTTGCGCGGGCATCAAGCTGTGCCTGGAAGAGTTGTGCACCCACGAGTCGGTATACCACGCTTTCGAGCACCGTCTCAGCATCTGGCTCAAAAGTAGCCTCCGTCAGATGCTCGGTATCGAACTCCAGGCTCGCACCAGCAGGGAGAAGACGTTCGACTTTTGGCTTTTGCGTAATACTGCTGATAAATTCCGTGTAGACCACATCGACAGCATCGACTTCACCTTCGAGGAACATCTTGTAAGCAACATCGAGCGCACCACGAAGCTCGGTACCTTCGAGTGAATCTGGCAGGTCTTCATAGACGCCAGCCAGTTCATGATCTTTCAGACGTGTCACAAACTGCGTGACACGGCGACCAATAGCGATCGACTTTGTCTGTATACCCGCTTTTTTATCTGCCATCAGTTCACGGATATGCTGCTTGGTGATGTTTGAGTTGTACGCGCCAGCAAGGCCTTTGTCGCTGGCAATCGTGATCAGCAGACGCTTCTTCACCTCACGCACCTCAAACAGTGGGTGGTTCTCAGTCGCACCTTGTTTTGCCAGGTGGGCCAAGATCTCGCGAGCCGTCTGTGTATACGGCGCGGTGGCCTTGGTAGCTTCCTGTGCTCGGCGCATCTTCGAAGCCGCCACCATCTGCATGGCTTTGGTGATCTGCTTAGTGTTTTTCACCGAACGGATACGTGATTTAAGTTGGCGTTGGCTAGGCATCAACGTCTCCTCCCTCGGTAATGCGAGCACCACGACGTGCGCGGATTATACTCAGAATACCTTGAAGCTGAACAGTTGTCAGGGATGGAAGTCCTTCGATAATCTCGAGCGTCAAGGAGTCTCGCTCAGAGACTTCATTATTCGTAGGTATCTCCATACTTACGGTCATGCTTAGCTCTCAAAGCCTTTCGCGGCAGATTTAGCAACTTTTTCGATCAGCTTTGCAACCTTTGAGTCACCCTCGACCTTTTCGGTGCCTTTATTGAGCTCCTGCATGTCTTTCTTATGATCAGTCCAGAGTTTCGTCAGCATCGCCATCTGAGCGCCCTTGATCTTGGCGACTGGTACATTGTCGAAACAGCCAGCATCTACGGCATAGATAGAAGCACATTGCTCCCAAATACTCATCGGCTGGTATTGTGGCTGCTTGAGTAGCTCAGTCAGGCGTTGACCACGGTCAATCTGACTCTTTGTTGCCTCATCGAGGTCCGAACCAAACTGCGCAAAGCTCGCGAGCTCACGGAACTGGCTCAAGCCAAGCTTGAGGTGACCAGAGACAGATTTCACTGCCTTGGTCTGCGCGTCACCACCAACACGGCTCACTGAGAGACCAGCTGAGATGGCGGGACGGATACCTTGGTTAAAGAGGTCTGTTTCCATGAAGATCTGACCGTCGGTGATCGAAATCACGTTGGTTGGGATGTAGGCAGAAATGTCACCAGCCTGTGTCTCAATGATAGGAAGTGCAGTCAGTGAACCTGCACCAAGATCGTCAGATAGCTTGGCTGAACGCTCCAGTAGACGAGAGTGGAGATAGAAGACATCTCCAGGGAACGCCTCGCGTCCTGGTGGACGACGGAGGAGGAGTGACATCTGACGATACGCAACCGCGTGCTTTGTCAGGTCGTCGTAAATCATCAGCGCATGACCGCCCTTGTCACGGAAGTATTCACCCATAGCCGTACCAGCGTATGGTGCGAGGTAGAGTAGGGAAGCTGGGTCAGACGGACCAGTGGCTACCACAATAGTCTGCTCCATCACGCCTTCTTGTTTAAGGCGTTCTACAAGTGCCGCAACCTTTGAGAGCTTCTGGCCAACTGCTACGTAGATATTGACGATATCAGACTTATTACGAGCCTGGTTGATCATCGTGTCGATGGCGACAGCTGTTTTACCAGTCTGACGGTCACCAATGATCAGCTCACGCTGGCCACGACCAATAGGGAACATAGCGTCAATCGCCATAATACCAGTCATCATCGGCTCATGCACATGTTTACGGCCCATCACGCCGATCGCTTCACGCTCGACTGGGTTACGAGTCTTTGTCTTGATTGCAGGGCCACCATCAAGTGGACGACCAAGCGGGTCAACCACACGGCCAAGCAATTCTTCGCCGACTGGTACTGTTAAGATTTCACCTTTGAGGCGCACAGTGTTGCCAGCAGCAACTTCTGCGTCGTTACCGAGGATCACCGCACCGATCTCGTCCTCCATAAGGTTGAGCGCAAATGCCTCAACCACACCGTTTGGGGTGTCGATTTCAAGCACTTCACTATAGCCAGCGCCAATCAGGCCGTGGATCCAAGCCACGCCGTCACCGACACGGATTACGATACCGGCATCTTTAAGTCCCTCGGACTGTTCGAGGCCAGCAATCGCGTTCTGCAACTCTTTTGATAATTCTGATACTTCTATATTTGCCATATTGCTCCTCTTATTACGCCGTCAATTTGTCTAATTTCGCTTTTACGGTAAAATCTGCCACACTGCCAGGTAGTTCGATGCGTACGCCACCGATAACCGACTCGTCGATCTGCTCGCGCAAGATCACCTGCTTTACGTTCGATCGCTCGGTCTTCACCAGTTGCTCAACTGATTGTTTTGCTTCTACGGAAAGCTCATGTGCCGATATCACTGTCACCAGAGCGGTACCACTCGCAAGAAGTCTAGCTTCAATATCACGCACGATCAGCTCTAGCTCACCGGTACGATGCGTATCAACCAGATGGGCCGCTAGTTCTTTCATAACAGCCTTTACATTATCGCCTTTGAGTAGACGAGTAGCTGCATGATCAGACAATTTACGACGTGACAATTTCACTACTTCCGAGCTCCCTCAATAGATTTCTTGATAAGTGCTGCGTCGAATTTACTATCAGCTACACCGGCAGTTGCAAGACTTGCCGCTTCTTTGACAAGCCGCAACGTATCTTTCTCCAGGCTTTTCTTTGCGTTTGCCACTTCCTTCTGGATATCCTCGTGTGCTTCGGCAACAATACGTTCAGCCTTGGTCTTTGCAGACTTTTCAGCCTTTTCTACCATCTGGGTTGCTTCCGTCTTCGCAGTTGCGACGATATCTGCGGCTTCTTTGCGAGCGACCTTCAATGCATCTTCAACAGCAGTTTCAGCCGCTTCAGCCTTTTTCTCAGCCTCCTGGGCAGCTTTCACGCTATCATCAATCTTTGCTTGGCGTTCGTCGATGATACGAAGAAACACTGGATAAACGAATTTACCGAGAACCCAGACAAGGATCAGGAAAGCGACACCCTGCAAGACGAGTAATGTCCAGTCAATACCGAGACCAGTCAAGATATCAGTCTTCTCGGCATGCTCGCCAGAAGTGCTGGAGGCAAATTGTGTAAGAATATTCTCCACTGTACCTTTCCTTAAGCTTTAGCGATGAAGGCAACAATGATACCGATGATTGCAAGCGCATCGGCGAAGACGATTGCGGTAATCATGAGCGTACGGATATCAGAAAGTTTTTCTGGGTTACGACCAAGTGCGTTGAGTGCTGCTGCACCGATAAGACCGATACCGAGTGCTGCACCAAGTGCTGGTAAGGCGTAAGCAAGACCGAATGCTAGTTGTTCCATAGTTTATATAACTCCTTTAATTATTACCTATATTATATATCATTCTTGCTGGACGGCTTTTTTCGTATCAGCAGGAGAATGTTCAGATGAGTGATCGCCATGAGTCGCAAGGGCGAGGGAAGTAAAGATCAAAGTAAGCACGAAGAATACGTATGCCTGGATAAAGCCGATAAACAGCTCAAAGGCCATGAAGAAGGGCAGAACGACGCTCGCGGCGTAGCTGGTCAGTACGGCAATGAGAAGCAGCAAGACTTCACCGGCAAATGCGTTACCAAAGAGTCGGAAGCTAAGCGCTACCAAGCGAGAGAACTCACCGACAAATTCAAGGATACCTTCGAATGCACCGATAGGATCTTTGATTGGATTCTTGATATAACGGCCGATATTACCAAAGAAACCGTGTTTACGGACCGCATACACCTGACTTGCAACAATCGTAATGATCGCCAGAGCAAATGTAAAATTAAGGTCAGCAGGCAAGGCACGGAAAAGGGGAATACCGTTAAAAGTAATTGAACCAACGCCAGGAAGCACGCTCAGCCAATACGTTACAAGGATAATAAAGAACATAGTAATCGCAAGAGGGAATATGTGTCGGGCGGTTTTTTTATCACCGATAATCTCTTCGGCTTGTGTATAAAATCCTTCAAATGCCCATTGTACGAGGCTGACGAAGAAGTTTCGCTTACCCTTTCTGAGCTGTGAGGCTACATAAAAGAGCAGGGCTACCGTCACGACGATACCAAAAAGTCCGAGGACGATAGAGTTAGTGATCGAAACCGGGCCAACTTTAAATATCTCTTGAGCAGCAAGGCTAATATGTGGTTCTGATGCAGCAAATGTTGTAATCATATCTTCTTCTGTAGTTGTTGTTTAACGAGTAACCCGGCACCGATAAGACCAAGGATTGTTCCAAGAATAAACAACCATGGCTTGGTGTGGAGCATATTATCGAGGGCATACCCTCCGACAATCCCAATGAGCGTCGGCGCAAACATGCGCCATGTCGTATCCCCAATAGTACTGAGCATGAAAACAGCCGGCGATTTCTTCGCTGGCGTAGACAGTTTGTCACTACTAAGCGATGCGCTCATTTACATCTATCACTGTAACAGACCGCGCAAGGTTATGCAACGTGACTAATACATCACTACCGAGCGCTGATTCGTGTAGGCACCTGTAGTAGGCACGCATCTGTTATTAGTAGTACCGTCGCCGACCGTACCATTAACATTTCTACCCATGGTATAGAGCTTGCCGTCATCACCAAAAACAATTGTCGTACCAAAGCCTGACTGCACCGTCTCAGCTCCCACACCATCAGGCAGACTCATTTTGATCGGTGTTATAACAGCATCAGAGTTAGAACAGCTCGGACTACCATTGCCAAGTTGACCCCAGTTGTTTGCGCCCGCTCCATACACACTGCCATCATCAAGAATAAAGTATGAATTATTAAACGAAGCCGCGCCGGTACCATTAGTTAAGCCACCCGGATCTGTCTCGGTCATATAAATATCTTTTACACTTCTGCCGCTTGGGATAATTACTTTTTTCATAGCAACACCAAGCTCGCCGCGTGCAGAACCAGTACCTGCTTGCCCGCGATTATTACCACCTCCTGCCCAGGCCTCGCCATTATCATCAAGCAGGATCGCAGCCCTGTTGTCAGTGGTGATTTTTATATATTTTGGATAAGTACCATCGCTCTTGCGTGGCGGTGGCGGAACAGGGCGGAAGTATGCACTACGCTGCGGCTCCCATTGCTGATAAACATTTGCGCCGTCACAGGCCTGAAGATATATCCAAGTGTTAGGGTGAACGCAGCCTGTAGTCAAAGAAAGAGACTGAATCCGATAATCCTGCCTAAACTCCCACTGTTGGTTGGCGGGAATACTAGTACCCGCAGGACAAGCTTGCATTGTGATATACCCACCAAGCGAAGCCGGAGCTGTCGCACACAACATAGAGTCTGTCCAGGAAGATGTTCCAGAGTTCGTCCTGAATCGCCACGTCTTATCAGGCCAAAGCTCCATATATTGCCAACCATCATTGGCATTACATGAGTTGTTGAGCGCATCGATATAAATGGATGTGGCATCGGGATATTTACGCATGCAAGCCGTAGCATTTCCGACATTTTTAAAGACTACCCCAGCACCAAGTTGTTGTCCGCCCAGGTTACCTCCAGCAACCCATACTTGACCGTTATCATCAAGAATATATACAGACGTACCGTTGAAAGATATTTGCTTCGCGTTCAGGTAGGGAGCTCCCGTAGTGCTGTTGGCTCTTAGGCGAACGGGTGAGTTCTGTTGGGTGAAATTACCTGTACCAACCTGTCCAAAGTCGTTCAAGCCCCAGCCATACACTGCGCCACCTTCCATGCGTACATATGCATTGTATCGGTCGGAAACTATATTAGTTGGTTGTACCCACCCGGGATCCGTTACTGGTTGAGTATTCGGATCAGTCGTCACTGTTGGTAAGGCAATCCTTGCTGGGTTCAGCTGAGAGCCTGAACCACAACCAGTACCGAGCAAGCCATATGTACAATCACCCGCAACATAGATATTGCCATCATCGCCAATCACAAATACGGAGTCTGCGCCGACCGCTACATACTTTCCGCCAACCCCTGCAGGTAGATTGAACTTAGTTGGCGTAGTCACAGCAGATGCTGTTGAACTACCGTTTCCAAGTTGGCCCGCGTTATTGCTACCAGCGCCATACACCTCACCATCGCGGGTCAATACATACAGGTTACGCCCAACGGATAAGAGATTAGCGAATGCCGCGGCGCCCCGCTTACCAGCGGGAAGATTAAAAGTTTTCGGAGTCAGAGTATCACTCGTCGATCCATTACCTAGTCGGCCATTTGCATTGGCTCCGACACCATCTACCTCGCCAGTTTGAGAGATTGTGGCAAAATACGAACCGTCTCCACTATAGTAGCCAAAGACAATATCGCGGGCACTGACGGTAACGATTCGAGCACGTTTATAGACACGTATAGTATCAACGATTGAGCTACTATTTGACGCTCTCGTAACATGCACCGTGCCGATTATTCCGACCGTACCTACTCCTGCAGAATCTTCTTGTACACTTGAAACCTCAAATGTAGACCTTACCCGCCCAGTACTAAGCAGTTGGCAAGCCGAATCTGTCGTCATACTACTGCACGGATTCGAAAGCACTGTCTTATTCTTGCAGTCGGCGCCTGGATATAAGGCCGCCCAGTTGACTGATGCACCATGTTCAGAGAGACACCTATTAGCATACATGGCGCCCGCTTTTGCCGCCTCGGACGCCAATCTTTGATAATACTGACCTTGTAGCGAAGCAGTGACAGACGAAGAGACCGAAATCGAAGACAGCAACACAATCATCATTACTACAGAGGTAATAATTACTGTTGGTAGAGCAAAACCATGCTTATCTCGTGTTAATGGAAGTCTCATTTTTAGTATCTCTTAACCTACCTCAAGCTTAAGCTTTTAGGATAGCATAGCGAGCTCTATATGCATAGATGATTGCCGTCATTTTTAAGATTAAGCAGGGCTTACACTATCTAGTAGGTTACAATCCCACGCACAATAGTTTCAGGCTTAAATTTGACAGGGACTAACGAATTATTTGTTGTTCCATCGCCGAGTTGTCCGTAGTTATTCCGACCCCAGCAGTAAAGCAACTTCTCCGAACTAATCGCACATCCATTAAAGTCACTTGCCGAAACACCAGTAATAGTTTTTCCATTTAAGACGCCTGCCGTAGAGACAGCAACCGGGACCAGCCTATCCGTGCTTGTTCCATCTCCTAGCTGGCCAGGACTATCGCTATTTCTACCCCAACAATGCGCACCACCATTTACTACAGCACAGGCATGGTAATCTCCAACACTTAGTGATGTTACCGCATTTGTCGCGATAGTGCCTCCACTTATATATCCTGGTGGAGTCTCACGATTCGTTGTGTCGCCATAACCCAACTGACCATAAGCGTTATAACCCCAGCACCGAACACGTAAAGTAGTATTACCTGCAAGCACACAAGTATGATGCGATCCCAGCCCCACAGATGATACACCCGATACTCCTGCTAGACGTGGAACTGCAGTATACGCATATACCGAGCCGACACCAAGCTGCCCTTGCGCATTCCGACCCCAACACGAAAGGTTATTGGCTGATGTAGCTGGAGTGAAGATAGCGCATGTATGGTAGTCATTTGTCGCGATATCTGTCACTGTTTTGCTTGTGAGTGCAGAAGTAGCTCCGGTGTTTAGGACGGCTACCGGCACCGGACTGTCAGCAATTGAGTTATTGCCGAGTTGACCGTATTCGTTCCAGCCCCAGCAGAATGCTTGTCCAGATGCAACAACACAGACATTATTAGCCCCCACAGCCATCTTCGTAATAGTCTTACCGCTTAATGCTCCAGTCGTAATAACTTTTCGTGGAACTGCATGGGGCTCAGTGGTATTATCTCCAAGCTGCCCATAAGTATTACTACCCCAGCACCATACGTTCCCGTTCGCCAATGCGCAACTAAAATAATTACCCGTACCTATATCCGTAACAGCACCGGCCGGGAGATCGTCGGTATACGATACCTCAACTGGCCGGGATATTGGATCGGAGGCAGGAGAAACTTTTCCATTACCCATTTGTCCAGAGGTATTTAACCCCCAACAGTGTACACGTCCTGTGACAAGTGCGCAGCTATGATTGTCATTGCCCGATGTTTTACTGACAAGAAAATCACTCGGCACGCTTGCTGCTTTTTTGTAGACACGAATCGTGTCAATAATTGAATTGTTTGATGAGGCTCTAGTAACATGGACGGTTCCCACTACACCAAACATAACCTGACCATTCGCGTTATATTCAACACTTGATACTTCAAAAGTTGATCTAATTCGCCCAGAATTTAAAAGCTGGCAATCCGGCTCGTTTGAACTAGGGATTGCGTTGTTGCATGGGTTAGAGAGCACGGAAGTGTTATCACATCTGGCGCCAGGATAGAGTACCGTCCAATTACTTGAGGTGCCTTGCTGGTCTACACAGCGGCTGCCATATTCCACGCCCGCTTTCGCAGCTTCGGAAGCAAGTCTTTGATAGTATTGATTTTGAAGAGCAGTTGTTACTGAGGAGGAGACCGAAAGTGATGATAGCAGTACAATCATCATTACAACTGAAGTAATAATGATAACTGGCAATACGAAACCGCTAGCTGGCTGTTTCGATGTTTTTTTCATCTCCATATACCCCTCGCATCCACACTAAGCTTTAGCTTTTAGAATAACATAACAGTAGTCATATGCATAGGCAGGGATTTAGTGTATAATGTATAGTAAATAGACTAACATTAAGGGGATTACATCAATATGGCAGACTCAACAGCCGTCACTATTTATACGACAACCATGTGTGCATTTTGCGCAACCGAAAAGCAGTGGCTCGACAAACTGGGCGTCAAATATGTCGCAAAAAATATTGAAGAGGAAGAAGGCGCCCAAGATGAGCTCCTCAGTAAACTAGATGGTAATTTTCAAGGAGTCCCGGTAACCGACATCAACGGCGAAATGATTCTTGGATTTAACCGCCCGGCACTCCAAGCTGCCCTTGAGAAGAATAACCTTGTTCCAGCAGCATAAGACGCGATATCCTACTTATCCTTGCATCCTAGCCAATAACTGGCTAGGATGTTCTTAATGAGCGAACTACCCAGAATAGAAGAAAAAATACCAAGCACCGACTGTGGAGCAGTGATTCTTTCCTGTGATCAGTCGCGCCTCAAGACAGAGCTTATCGATCTCGCACAAGAACGATGGGACCCTGGAGACTACGAGCCACTTGCTGAGCCTTTTTTCACTCCAGATATAGCAAAACACATCGTCGATGCATCGTTTGGCATAGAATACGATGCAAATGACGAGCTATACGCCACTGGGTATGTCCAATATGAGATTGGTCGCGCTCGGCAACGTTACCGCGCAGCCAACAATGTACTTACCCTGGTACAGAGGCATCTTGAATCAAACATACACTTTCAAGACTACAGCTTTACAATCAAAGATGGTGAACTCTCGATCGATCTTGACAATCAGGCATTCCGTATTTTTGTCGACATAGACAGAAAATATCCTGGCAACTGCGCAACAATTGTCATTGAAAACGACTACAGCGCCTCTATGCCAGCTACCGATGATGTCTACGCTACTGCGGTTATCTGGGCACAAGTATGCGACTTTGTCGTACGTCTCGGAACAGGAAAGCATACAGCTCTTAGGCTAGATCAAACGACCCGAGTCACGCTTGGGCAAATCGCTGACCAACCAAGCGACATTGAACTCGCTCTCGTAAGTGAGATAGAGAAACGACGTCGATTACTCGGTGCTGTAGCAACACTGCCCGAATTCAATGAAGATATCCTCGCAGAGGTAGTGCAAGGTATCTCAAATCAAGAGAACCTCTCGCCAGATGAGATTGAACAGATTGCAATCACTGTAGTAAATAAAAAGCGCGAAAATTATGCAACTCTCGATATGATGACCGATATTGATCAATCGGATATTATTGAAGCATTCGCTACGGTCCTTAAACAACGCAGATCGGTTTAGCCAATCTGAACGACCTCACCATTGACAGCCCGCCGAAAATAATCATCGTGACTCACATACAAAATCGCACCAGAGTACTTTTCGAGTACCGTTTCCAATTCTTCAATACTTGGAAGGTCGAGGTGGTTGGTTGGCTCGTCGAGAATCAGTAGTTGTGGGTCATTTGCGAGCATATCGATAATCTGTAGCCGAGCCTTCTGCCCCCCAGATAACTTACCGACAGGAATCTGGCCATCACCCTCAGTAAAGAGATAATCGCTCATCAGCTGACGAATTTTTGTCTCACCAATTGAAAGATTCCGATCGAGATAGACACGCTCAATCGCATCATGAAGAGATAAGTCAAACAAGATAGGGGACACTTCCTGTTCGTACACTCCTACACGCACGTGCGGATCAAGCGTGAGCTCACCGTCAAATGTCGTTATATCTTGAGATGTGCTCAGTAGTTTCTTGATCAATGTCGACTTTCCAGCACCGTTGCGACCACGGAGCTCCAGCGCTTCACCTTCGCGCAGATCAATATCAATATCCTTGAAAAGCTGAGTATCATAACCAAGGCTAAGCCCTCGTGCACTCACCAGCACATGCTTCGATCGCGACTCATCATTCTTGAGATTCATGCGGATATTCTTCGCTTTGAACTTGTCGTACTGATTCGCCACCTTATAATTGAGATTTTGCACCGACTCTTTATCGATCCAAAATGTCGGCTTCTCTTTAGCCTGTAGCTCGGCCAGTTCTTTACGTGACTGTTCTTCGAGGCGCTTGAACTTCTGAATCGTACCAGGGTTTCGAGATTTCTCCTTTAGTCGCTGGTAGTCGATTACTTTCTGCTTGAGGTTTACGATGCGCTTCTCAATCATTTCAAATTCATTCATCGCTGTGCCCGTTGAGTGCGCATTTTGCTTTAAGTACGCATCGTAGTTTCCCTTAAAACTCTGCGAGCCGCCGTCTTTCAGTTCAACAATTCGATCGACTTGTTGCAGGACATCACGATCGTGGGTGATGACAAGCATTGCCTCACGAGCCGACTTCATCCAATCGATAAACTGCTGCTTCGCCACATAGTCCATGTGATTAGTCGGCTCGTCAATCAATGCCAGATGTGCATCTGAATGCATGACTTTTACTACTTCAACCAGACGTTTTTGGCCACCCGAAAGAGATGCAAACGGACGATGAGCAACTCCTGGCAATTGGAAATTTTCAAGCTCACGCTCGATCTGCTCTTCGATCTGGTAGAATCCTTTATCATCAAAGCGGCCGAGCGCTTCAGTGTACTCATCGATCAGCTTCATATTATCACCCATCGTCAGGGGATATGTCTCAATAATATGTGATAGCTCGGAGTATTCAGGTAAGCCCTGCAAGACATATTGGAGCACTGTCTGGTCAGCCGATACATGATGCTCCTGAGCCGTCGCGACTACGGTTGTACCGCGACGATAGATGATATCACCGGTAAAATCCGTATCAGTCCCTGCAAGCATGCCAAAAAGCGTTGACTTGCCGACACCATTGCGTCCGACAATCCCGACTTTTTCACCGTCATCCACTGAAAACTTTACATTGGTCATTAATACCTTTGCGCCATAAGATTTTTCAGTAATAGAAATATCAGCAATCATAGCTATCTATTGTAACAGAGGCGGAGAGCATTCCTAATCTACAAGCTCGTACTTTGACTCTTGTGCAATCTTGTATTGCCTCAGTAATTTTTGCGCGAGTGCGTTTCGATCAAATTTTTTCGACACGGCGATTGATGCTTCCGCCATCTTTTTTCGTCGCGGGAGATCACCCAGCAGCTCATCAAAGGCAGCGGCAAACGAATCAGACTCAATACCGTCTGTCAGTAAAGTATTCTTGGAAGTTAATCCCTCGGTCAGTTGATCATCACAATACACAATAGGGAGCCCGCTTGCGATTGCTTCAAGAAGAACCATTGGTTGGTTGTCGAAGCGATAGGATGCCAGAGTAAAAATATCGGCTTGTTTCAAAATTGCTGCCACTTCTTCAGGTGAGCGAAGTCCGGTAAAAATCACTTTGTTCTCGACCCCAAGCTCTTGACTCAACTTCTTTAGATTTTCCAGCTCAGGACCATCACCTACAAGAACAAGTTTTGTCTTTTTAGTCTTCACGTGCACCATTGACTCTACGAGTACACGTTGACGTTTTTCACCACTTACTCGAGCCACGCAGACAATAAATTGCTCGCCTGGCTTCTTCTTGATTGGTGAATCCTCAGCTCTTGACTGTTGGTACCGTTCAAGGCTTATGCCGTTCGGAAGCGTATGAAGAGGAATATCTGTGCCATTTTCTTTCAGTGTCTGACATAGATGAGCTGATGGAGCAATACCAACATCTGCCTGATTTACACAAGCTGCAATCAGCCGCCATCCTTGCTTTTTACGAATATTCGATGCTTCATCTCGCGACAACTCACGAATTTCACGCGCAGAGTCAAATGGCAGAATCGGCTTTGTGCGGAAGACAAACGGAAAACCAATACTTACTGCGATCAATCCCGCAGTCACTGCAGCCGGATAGTCATCTATCAGCTCAGTAAAAAGTGTATGCACAGAAGTAAAATGTGGAATATTCTGCTTTCTTGCCACCATACCAGCAATCACAAATAGGTAAAACTGCGTATGACTATGCACGACATCGAAATCATACTTGTAGAGCTTACGTGCAATACCTGGATAGAGCAGTGATACGGGACGATTGTCAAAAATATATGAGTTGATACTTGGCATGCGAATCACATGGTCATCATTTTCCACGAAATCTTTCTGTTTTGGTTGAGGTGCGACAATCCATACCTCATGGCCCATAGCTTCAAGTGCTTGACGATAATTCTGAATAGACGTGGTCACGCCATGGACGTAGGGAAGGTAATCGTCGGTGAAAAAGGCGATTCTCATAACTTATGACCTAGTATAGCAGACTACCGCCGTGTAATGTTGGCTACGCCATCGACAACAGATTGCACGGTCATTGTATAAGGATGATCATGCCCGACCAGCACATCGTGCTGAACCGTATTCATAGCAGCAAAACTATTGAGAAATTCCCTCATATCCTGGCCAGACTTATCCGAACTTAGCCTACTTGCAGTACCATGCGAGATATAGAGCGGAGTCTTTGTGTCCGCTAGGCCTTCGATTGAACCTAAATCTGTATGAAACGTTCCAGCACTCAAGGCGCGCGCATACACCCAATTGGCTCGCCGCGCCTCGATGACTCGTTTTACCCATAGCCCCATTGATTCGCCAATATCAGCAACTGGTTCTGGATTCATTTCTAGATAGCCTGCTGCCGTACTGTTGGTTCGCGCAAACTGCAGGCCTAACTTTCCTAGGGGGCGTTGTACGTGATTTACGGGTTCTGCAAGTGCAATACCCGCGACGCCGATACCCTTGTCAAATGCCTCACGAGCCATGCCCGCTGCTGCAGCAACACCCATTGACGAAGCACTCAGAATAAATTGAGGATCATAATCATGATATGTGATTGCCGCATTTTGAAGAGCACGCATACTTGCGGCACCGACCTTGCGAAAACTTCCATAAACCCTCAAACTTTCATATTGCTCCGGAGTCAGGTCCCCCAAGTGTTTAGTACTTTTGTCTTCAGCAAAATAGTCAACACCAGGCATGTTTACTGCCATAACACGCCGGTGCGTTATTTCAGCAAGATACGAATCGAATAAAGCACCCTCAGGGCGTCCATTGTCATCACTAAACGCGGTAGCCCGTACGATAATCTCGGGGTAGCGTAGCGCGCCGGGAATAGTCGTAAACACACCAAGCATTTGGCCATCATCACTCGCCACATCAACCCGTTCTCTCGACTCAGCTGTGCGCTGCACGTCAGCATCATGAATACTAACACCGTCCAGGCTCTTTGCGATATATCGAAAGTCTTCAAACCTTGGTTTTACCATTAGGTATAATTATAAATTATTTATTGGTATATGTCAATGTGCACTCAGTATGTCCTCGACCGCCTCGAAGTGAATAATATGCCCAGCGCCATGTGCGGGAATATGCGTAGCATGAGGCAACAGCTCCTTGAGCCGGCCTGCCGTTTTTCGTGTCACTACATTATCTTTGGTGCCGAGGATGACCGTCATTCTTCTCTGAATATCCTCGGAAATCTCCGCTCCATCATAGGGATTATCAGAAAAAATTAGACTTGTCAGCAACATACCGGCATGCGCGTGCAATGCGGATCGTTTGCGGCGCTCCGACTCAATTAGCCAACGTAGCGATCGCATATCGAGTTTTTTAGACAATACCGAAGTTCGTACACCATTAGCAAGCCGTGTTGTATACAAATACCAACTGACATCAATCGGGACCATGTTACTTAGTTTATGAAGCCTGCTCGAAAGTCGCGATATATCAGGGGTAGGGCAGCCAAGAATTACATGTGTCTTAGACGGCAGGAAGCCATGCTGTATATAGGCATATACTACCGCTGATGAGAATGAGTTGCTTACCAGCACCTCAGGTTCTCCGATATGTGCTATAAAACCGTCGAGCCACTTAGCAAGATCCGAAAAAGTCATCTTCCCGGGCCAAGGGGAACTTCCGTGGCCAGGCAGATCAAGACAATATACATGATAGCCCCGTTTCTCATACTCCACGGCAAGTGGCAGCATATCTTCTTTGCCGCCGGTCACGCCATGGACTAGTACCAATTTTTTATCATATGTATTCTCGCTCTCGAGCCAGCCGTACCCGTCATACATTTTAGTCGTAAAAAGCCGCTTAAGATCGCTCAGTTTTCGGTGTTTCATATCTTAAGATATTGTAACAGATGGTATACTTACATCTGATGAGACTCTCCGTTATTATTCCTTGTAAAAATGAAGTCGGCGTCGTTGACACGCTGCTTGCATCACTTGAAGTGCAAACCAAACCGGCCGATGAAATCATTGTCGTCGACTCGCATAGTAGTGACAACACAGCCGAGCATGTCAGAAAAATAGGCAAGAGACTTCCTCTTATCGTCACAAGCGCCTCCAAGAAAGGTGTTGCTGAAGCGAGAAATCATGGAGGGTACAAGGCAACCAGTGATATTCTACTTTTTCTCGATGCGGATGCTGATATTGCGCCTGATTTCTTGGAAAATTTTCTCTACGATAAACAGCGTCGCTCTCTACAGGCAGGTGGCTTTACGCAGCGTATGCCAAGCAAAAACCTCGGACTACGCATAGGAGCGCGTGTGATGAACGGATACGCCCGAACTATGTCGCACACACCATGGCCAATTGCATTCAGTATTATTTTTACCGATAGTGATATTTTTCGTAAACTTAACGGCTTTGACCCAGAAATCTTCATCATGGAAGACTATGATTATGTCTATAGAGCCAAGAAACAAGGCTTTCATGTTGGCATTATCGGTACACCATTTATTGCATCCGACCGAAGATACATTGGACCAGACAAACCACCCCTATGGCAAGGAATCTACGCTGAATTGTATCGCTATACGCACGGCATGCGCATTACAAAGCCTCTCTTTACCTACACCATGGGTGGCAAAAAGAAGCAGTAGTCTCTTGCTAGGCTAGCGAGAGTGCCTTCGCGACACACTGCGCTACCGGCAACGTCATCTCATGTTTCGTCATATTCGCACTTGTATCAAAAATAATCATCGGACGCCCAGCCGGAAATTCGACCGGTGCATCAGGCAGATGATATACCTTTGCGCTCCGAGGTGGCACGATCGGCTGTACGGCACGCTCGCGATCCGCCGCGTTACGTGTATCAATTTGCTGCACCAGTTCATCTACGGCGCGTCGTTCATCATCCGCTAGGTCCTTATATGCCTTTTTGGCATACCCGAGCGTACGGCGAGCACCGACCGCAGAGTCGCACGTAAAGTAAAGCCCGAGCAGAAAGTCGCAGAGCTCTTCGTTTTCGAGCATCGTACCAGTCTCTTCAAGCGCCCGGCCATCAAGCAGTACGACTTGATATCCCTCCACCCGAGCATCATGTAGCCATTTCTTTAGTAGAGAGTCTTTAAATGCCTGGCTAAGAGGACGCGCACCAACTTTTGCAGAGTTTGCGCCTACCTGATTTGTATAAAGCAGTCTATCACGCTCATCCTTCGACATATGATAGACATCTTTTACAAGTTGTACGCACCGCTCTGCTTGGGCATCATCTGCTAAAAATACATCAAGCGCCGCTGGATCATCCATATCGACATTAGCCCGAGTAGCAGCGACAACTAAAACGCGGAACACTTGTCCCGCGTCGATCAACATCACTTTATAGCCGCATTCATCTCGTAAATAATCTTTGGTTGCTTGAACGATTGTACCTTTGCCGGATCTTGCTTCTCCGTCAAATGTAATCAGTTTCGGCAAATTATTTACTGACATCTCGATAAACTATACCAGCCACTGCTACAATAGTCTAGACATGAAGAAAAAATCAGCACCAAAATCAGCACCGGGCGGGCTCGTTAATAGGCGAGCACGGTTTGACTATGAGCTGGGTGATGAAATTGTTGCCGGCCTAGAACTCACTGGTCCAGAAGTCCGTGCCGCTCGCGATGGTCATGTACAACTGAAAGGCTCTTTTGTCAGCCTCAAAGATAATGAACTATGGCTCAATAACGCCAGTTTTTCTCTAAAACTCAACGAAAAGGGAGTTAACAATCGTAGTGTTGATACACGTTCACGAAAACTTCTAGCAAGCCGCAAGCAGATTGATGCATTTGCCTCGCAGAAGGCCGGAGGTATGACAATCGTTCCGACAAAACTTATCACTCGCGGACGCTTCATTAAGGTTGTTATTGCGCTCGGAAAAGGAAAAAAGCGCTATGACAAGCGCGAAACAATCAAGCGCCGTGATCAAGATCGTGATACGAAAGCGCTACTGAAAAACCGTTTCTAAATGAACAG
>DASWXM010000024.1:0-10046 GCA_036405515.1 Saccharimonadales bacterium (SeqCode)
CATTTGAAAATGATAAGTCGCCATTTTTCGGCGGATGGTATACCGCAGACGCATTTATATCGTACGATAAGAATGCGGCAAAGTGGGGAACACAATCAGCTGGATCGCTTGAGTATATTTGGGCAAAGAGCCAAGTAGTATTCATTATGCCGCAACCACTTGCTCTTCTTATTTTTGCTATTACACTCCTTGTGCTCGGGTGGGGTATTGCATATCTTATCGTGCATTATCGTCGCACAAAGCAGATACTTGCCACATGGCGTCGCTACCGGGTGAAAGACGGTGATACGCTTGAATATCTTGCGCAAGCGACTGGAACTAGCTGGAAGCGTATAGCGAAGGTAAACGGTATTAAGGCGCCATATGTATTAAATGCCGGTACGATTATCCGATTACCGAAGCCAGCCGCAAAGAAGAATATAGTAAAAGGTTAGCGAGAATGTTAGCTAAGCAGCGTGTTATCACTGCGATGGCTATAGGGCTGCTTGCCTCGTGCTTTATCTCGTTTTTATCAGCATCGGTAAACGCAGCGACAGTAAACACAACGCTTCGACCAACTTCAGTTATCTCAAACACTGATGGCACCGGCTTTACAGGAATTTGGGCGGGCACCGGTACTCCGGGAGGGACTTGTAGCGGAATCTGTGACTATATCGATGAGGCTTCCTCCGATGGCGATACTAGTTATATAAGCGGACCGAACGGTGCAGCGCCAACCGGTGTCTTTGGTATTGGAGGAGGGTCCACCAGTGGCCAAACCGCAACCTCTATCGTGGTTCATGTAGTGGCTCGGGCTGCCGGCAATACTGGTACTGGATTTCCTCCAATAGTGGTTTCCCTTACTATTAATGGGTCGACGACAGCAGCACCGAATATTACATTTAATGGAATAACGTACCAGGATCTTACAGCAACATTTACAGGTACATGGACAAAGGCCGCGGTAGATGCTGCAACCGTAACCGTGCGTAAGAACTCAAACGGGCTGCAGCCTACAATAAATGTCTCACAGGTCTATGTCGCAGTCACCTATAGCCGCCCACTTCATACGCAAACCGCATCACGACTATATACAAATGCCGATAGTGTGACTCCTGGAGCTCCAAAGGCGGCGACAAATACTGCGATTGAAACCTCCAAGGACGTACCGTTTCGATTACGAATGGGAATAACTCCAACCGACACTACTTGGGAATCGGGAACATGGGGTCCGCACAACAACCTGTACAAGCTTCAGTATGCTCAGCTCACAGCTGGCTCATGTTCTGCACAATCAACAGGCTGGACTGATGTTGCTTCGGGATCTGGAGCAATACGTTGGTATAATAATCCGTCTGTTGCAGACAATGCTTCCATTGGTGATCTCGGATCGAATGACGTCACGGTGAGTGGTACACGAGTCCCTCAGACGTATCGGGAGAGTAACGGGTTTACAAATACCAGCTCAATCACAACGTCGCAAACCGGTATTTGGGATTTCTCTCTCGTATCATCGGGTCAAGCAGCTGGCCTGTCGTTTTGCTTTCGGGTCATCAATAATGATGACACCGCTCTTAATTCATATATATCTGCATCATATCCTCAAATATTACTCACCGGTGATTTGGGTGTAACAATAGTGAATGTAAGTGATACAGAAGTGCCGTCTCCACTTGTACTCTTCTCGTCTATGACAACTAAAACGAACCAGTGTACGAGTACGGCTGCCACACTCGGAACTTCGGGTCAGCGAATCCGGGCGTCAAACGCCTTGGTGACAAACGGCTGGAATGTAAGTCTGGCTGCCGCAAATCCTTCCGATTTATGGACGTCTGGCTCGTCGTTCTATGATTTTAACGATGCATCTGGTTGTAGTGATGGAATTGACGGTGATGCATGGGGAGGGCGCTTATCTGTGAATCTCACGCCGGCAACTATTACTCCATCTAGTGGATGTACAAACACAGGTGTCAGTAAGGGAAGCAATGCTGATTTCACAGAAGGAACAACTAATGCTATCACTCTATTTTCGGCAACATCTGGAGCAGCGCGATTCTGTGACTGGTATTTGACTGCTGCCTCACTTACACAGCAAGTGCCGGCACAAACATTGCCCGGTACCTACTCACTTACTATGGTATTAACAGCGACGGCACAATGAAACAAAGAATAGTAAAAGGTATATTTGCGACAATCAGCTTATTTGCTGTAGTGGGAATCGTGGCTGGTATGCCAGCTGAAGCAGCGGAAAATTATAGATTTAAGATGTGGATCGCGCCTATAGAGTGTACACGTAATGAGGTCTCAGATGGAGTGACAACGACTATCATTCTCACTCCTGAACAATGTGATGATTATTTGCATCCACCCGTCAAGCCTCAGCCTGGCAAGCCCGTTAAGCCAAACCCCTCAGCTCCTAACGCGCCCGACACAGGCAGGTTTAGCGATATATGGACGAATATAGGTATGGTAACTATACTTTCCATATTTGGCGCTAGTATACTTACTCTGATTATCCGTGACAAAAAGCAACTCAAGCGTAATAACTTGCAGAAAAAGCGCAGATAACGTATAATTACCGGGAAGAGTTTCCTCTTTACCGGGTTTACGAAAAGTGTACAATTTCGCAAATCGCGGGAAGAAAAGCCTTGTAGCGCTGTCTTTGCTGGACGAGCTACAAAAATAACGTAAATAAATGGGAGTATAGTTTTTCTATGCCTACAATCAATCAATTGGTGCGAAAGCCACGCCAGACTGTGAAGAAAAAGTCAAAGTCTCCGGCGCTTGGTACAATCCATAACGCGCTGAAGACTCGTTACTACGACCGCCAAGCTCCTTTGAAGCGTGGTGTATGTATCAAGGTGACGACAAAGACACCAAAGAAGCCTAACTCAGCGCTCCGTAAGGTTGCTCGTGTGCGCCTCACAAACAAGCAGGAAGTATGGGCTTACATCGGTGGTGAAGGTCACAATCTCCAAGAGCACGCAGTAGTGCTCGTACGTGGCGGACGTGTGCCAGACCTTCCAGGTGTACGCTACCACATAGTGCGTGGTTCACTTGACCTTCAGGGTGTTTCCAACCGCAAGCAAGGCCGTTCTAAGTACGGTACGAAGAAGGAGTCTAAGTAATGCCACGTAAAGTTACCAAGAAGCTCCAGCGCGAGCTGAATCCAGACCGTAAGTATCAAAGTGTACTCGTACAGCGTCTTATTAACAAGTCAATGCTTGATGGCAAGAAGCTTGTTGCTGAAAAAGCTGTGTATGGTGCACTTGAAGAAGCTGCAAAAAAGCTCAAAAGTGAAGATCCGCTTGAAGTGTTTGAAAAAGCCCTCAAGAATGTTTCACCAAACTTTGAAGTAAAAAGCCGACGTGTCGGTGGTGCAAACTACCAGATTCCATTCCCTGTACAGGGCCACCGTCAGCTACACTATGCATTCTCATGGCTCGTCCAGAGCGCTCGTGCTCGTAGCGGCATGCCGTACGAGAAACGTCTTGCAGCAGAAATCGTTGATGCCTATAACGAAGCAGGCAACGCCTTCAAGAAGAAGGAAGATACTCACAAGATGGCAGAGGCAAACCGCGCCTTTGCACACTTCGCTCGAGGCTAATATGGTCGAACGACAGCCTGGCCGCCCCACTGAAGGTGACTTCATGAGGGCGGCTTTGCGTTTCACGGAGGATAACTACGAAGTTGTACCTATTCACAGTCCGTTCAATCTCGGGGTGATCCAGTTTATCAGGCCTGGAAAAGCGGCAGATATGAAAATTATCAAAAACGAGCATAAATGGCAAGGACTTAGAGGGGAAGAAGAGACACTTGAGGTATTCGCTATTCGGCAACTTGCCTGGTATAGAGCTCATAGGTCTTGACGGTTGCATTTTGCTCATGCTATAACAAGAGCAAATGGGAGCAATACAAAAACTTACAAGGATTCGGGACTGATATGGCTGAGGGTGAGCAAGCATTTGTTTATCCGCCTCACTTGCCACCGCGCGAAGCATGGAAAGTCAATCCTGACACTCTCCGTAAATTTTTTGCCCCGACCGATGATCGGGGATTTGTAATACCTGATGCAACTGTCGAGGTGGTTCGTGAACTTTTTGAGGATGACTACGAGTGGCCGATTGATTTACGTCATCAAGAGACACGACCGGATGTGCACCATTTTCATTGGATTGCTAGGAGATATGATCCGAAAGAATTTAATGGACGGACAGCACCGCATCGATTCCGCGAACTTCCAACTGTAAAAGGTATTGTACCAAGACAATTTCACAATGCTATTCATCAAGTTACTCTACCCCCGGCAATGCCAAGATATAAGGATATGGCACGCCATGTGCATGCATATCAGATAGCACAGTGGCTATTTAGTAGTGCTACGAACGCCGCCGAGGCCCAGAATATACTGTCCTCTTCGTTGGTAGCGGACTCACAAGACGCAATAAGTAATGAGATGCTTATACGCCAATTTGACCGACAGTTTCGCGGATATCGATTAAATATGGAACGTCTGCTTGGAGCGACTGGACTTGAGATGTTACGACTCGATGATCCAAAATTTTCCAAAAGGAAGCCGCATGAAGTGACTAAGTTGCTTGGAAGGGTTGTGAGAAATCGTGAGATTAACTACGTGCCACTATTTAAAACGGCTGCTTGATACGAACGGATAGAGCCGCCTCTTTTAAAATGTCAATGCTTTGCATAACGGACACTTTGCGCTAGCATGGAAGAATGTCAGAGAAAGATGTCTTTTCCAGCCTTAATGAAAGCTATTTTCAGGAGTTGGACGATATATATCTTGAACCGCATGTAGCTGCAGTATTTTCACAGATGCGAATATATAACGAGTTGTTGGCAAGTGAGTACGTAGACAGTGCTCGGATAAACGAAATCATGAATGAACTGGATAGGGAGTGGAGTGCGCTTATGATGCAGCATGCAGTTGCCACTGGCTTTTTCTATTTTCCGACTATAGAGAGTGTTAGTACTCAAGAGGTTGTCGTCGAGCGCGAATATCACGAAAATCAAGACGTTCAATTTAACGGTGTCATTCCGACTATGCTTGACCAATCCTGGGATGAAAATGGACAGCCAGTACATAAGTACGAACTTCGCATTCAGCTTATTAAAGAGGCGATTATTCCTAATGAAGAGAGTAGCTATCGCCCTCTGACTGGCAGTGCGCGTGTTGACGATATTATTTCACTCGAATTTCCGAATATGATGTCGCCAGAACGTGCCCGACATTGGCTTGAGCATTACCACGCGGATGAGATTGAGGAAATCGACACACAACTACTTAATCCAAGTGATGAAGAATGTGAAATGGTATGTCGACTTACTAATATGAAAGTGGATTGTGGAGAGGCGCATCAGGATGATGAGATGTTCGCAATACGTTCTTCGCAAGCATTAGACATATATACTAATAGCTTATTCTCCTTCGACAAAGATATGCCGTACGATGCTGTCATGCATGGAGATGGCTGGACGGTTTACGAAGACGGAGAAACTGCACCGAGTGAAATTAGTGAGCCGACGCGTGCTCCAATCAAAATTAACAGAGTAGCATGGGTAAGTTCTCAGAACAATGAGCGTGTATTAGAGGCTCACCTTGACGTGCATATACTTACTGACGATAAAGATGGCTTAGGGTATCATATATTATTGCCGCTGACTACAGTCAAATCACTGCATTCACTCCGTTATGCTTATTTTGGCGGCTACAACAAAGAATAGTAATATATAAGACTATCTGGTATACTATGACTAAAGCGCTATTTTTTATGGCAAAAAATATTTAACCAACTCCCACCGGAGAGAATGAGGAAACTAGAATGGCTCAAAAAGACGTCCCGCTAAAGGATTATCGTAACATCGGTATTATCGCGCATATTGACGCTGGTAAGACGACTACTACCGAAGGTATCTTGTATCGTACCGGTATCAATCACAAGATTGGTGAGGTTCGTGGTGACGGTGATGGCGCAACGACTGACTGGATGGCTCAGGAAAAAGAGCGCGGTATCACGATCACTTCTGCTGCGGTGACCTGTTTCTGGAAGGGCTGTAAGATTAATATCATCGACACCCCGGGTCACATTGACTTTACCGCAGAGGTTGAGCGTTCACTTCGTGTCCTTGACGGTGCAGTAGTGGTCTTTGACGGCAAAATGGGTGTTGAAGCGCAGACTGAGACAGTATGGCGCCAGGCCAACAAGTACGGTGTGCCTCGCATCTGCTTTATCAACAAAATCAACCAGACTGGTGGTGACTTCTACAAGTCTCTTGAGTCAATCCATGCCCGTCTTTCAAAGCATGCACTTCCTGTGCATCTTCCTATTGGTTTTGAAAAGGACATCAACGGGGTTATTGACCTCGTTGACATGAAAGCCTACACATACTCAGACTACACAGACAAAGCACTTGTTGAAGGTGAAATTCCTGCAGATATGCTTGAAAAGGCAAAGAATGCACGTAGCCTACTAGTTGAAGCAGCCGTTGAAGCAGATGATGATCTAATGAACAAATTCTTTGAAGGTGGCGAAGAAGCTATCTCTGTAGAGGAACTCAAGGTCGCTCTCCGTAAGCGTACACTGGCTGGCGACTTCTACCTCGTGACTGGCGGTGATGGTCGCGGTGTGATTGTTGAGAAGGTGCTTGACCTTGTGGCTGACTATCTTCCAAACCCACTAGATGTGGACGCTATCTGGGGTGTTAACCCAAAGACTGGCGACGAAATCTCTCGCAAGCCAGATGCTTCTGAGCCAATGGCAGGCCTCGCATTTAAGATCGCAACCGACCCATTTGTTGGTAAGCTAATTTTCGTGCGTGTATACTCTGGCAACCTCAAAGCTGGTAGCTACGTTCTCAATACGACTACTGGTGAAAAAGAGCGTGTTGGCCGTATCGTTCGTATGCATGCAGACAAGCGTGAGGATATCGACGAGATTGGTGCGGGTGACATCGCGGCAGTTGTAGGTCTCAAGAACACCTTCACCGGTGCAACACTTGCTGATCCAGCAAATCCAATCGCACTTGAAAGTATTACATTCCCCGAGCCTCCAGTAGCAATTGCCGTTGAGCCCAAGTCAAAGGCTGACCAGGAAAAAATGGGTATCGCACTGCAGCGACTTGCTGAAGAAGATCCAACCTTCCGTATCCACACCGATGAAGAAACCGGTCAGACAATCATGTCTGGAATGGGCGAGCTTCACCTCGATATCCTTATCGATCGTATGAAGCGCGAGTTTAAGGTTGAGGCAAACATTGGTGAGCCTCAGGTAGCTTTCCGCGAAACTATCAAGGGCACAAGCCAGGTACAAGGTAAGCATGCTAAGCAATCTGGTGGTCGTGGTCAGTATGGTGATGTATGGGTACGATTCGAACCGAATGAAACTGGTAAAGGATTTGAGTTCTTTGACGAGATTAAGGGCGGTGTCGTCCCACAAGAATACCGTATGCCGGTGCAGAAGGGTATTCAGGAGACACTTGAAGGCGGTGTTATTGCTGGTTACCCAGTTGTTGATGTCAAGGCGACTCTTTACGATGGTAGCTATCACGATGTTGACTCATCTGAACTTGCCTTCTCGCTTGCTGGTAGTATTGCTGCCAAGGAAGGAATCAAACAGGCAACACCTATTCTTCTTGAACCAGTCATGAAGGTAGAAGTTACTACTCCTGAAGAATTCATGGGTGATGTGATCGGTGACCTTAATGCTCGCCGTGGTCGTATTGACGCAATGGAAGACCTTCAGGGCGGCGCAAAGCTGATCAAGGCGTTTGTCCCACTTGCAAGTATGTTTGGCTACACCAATGACATCCGTTCGATGTCACAAGGTCGTGCCGCTTCAACAATGGAGCTTGCGCAGTACGAAGAAGTACCACCAAATGTTGCACAAGAGATTATCGAAAAGCGAAATACAAAGTAATCTCATCTGATATTAAAAGAGACTGCCCCAGTTGGCGCAGTCTCTTTTAATGTTCTCGTGCTTATCTTGTGCTACAATGTAGGCACTACAACCTATAGAGGAGGAGTATATGGAAAAGGTAACAATGAAACCATCATGGCATCGATGGTTTAGGCGAACAAATGTACATATCGCAGAGTATATTTTGATGCTGTTAATGATGGGGAGCTTTCTCGGAATCTTAGTGTCGCTATGGTTTAGCTTCTTCGGACTGGTTTATGAGGACGGCTTTGGTGCGAGAATGCTGACGGTAGCAACGGCAGCCCAACTTGCTTCGCTAGTGGTTGTTGCACCAATCGCGTTCTGGCTGTATGCGCGCACTTCTGGCCAGGAAATGGTGCAGCAGGAGCTAACGGATCGTAAATCGCACACAGTTTTCTTGACTATCTGGATGGTGGTAGTCGTCTCGGTGCTCGTTGGTATGCTGATTGCTGCCGTGACATCATTGATGCAGGCTATGTTTGGGGTTGGTGATGATGACTTTGGTAAGGCGCTTGTCACAAAAGTACTTCCATCACTCTTTGGTGTTGCAACGATCGTCTTCGGCTTGATGGCGGTTGTGAAACACCCGGCGCGTAAACTTTCGATGTTAGCCGGCATTGTACTGGCTGTTCTATCTTTAGTGTTACTAGTCGCTAATGTCGTCATGGTGATTGTGCGTAAAGATGTAACGCAACCTGTCGAGCAGCAATGTACGTATACACGCTACTACCTTGAAAAAGAATGCTCGTACAGTGACTATCTACGCGACAGAAGCAGCAACTTCGATAGGGTAGAAGGTCCAAGTAATAGTTCTCGACTCGATAGTCTCTTTACCCCACGCAGCTAGTGTGAGGGCAATATGTGAGAACTGAAATACCGCCCGCCTGGGCGGTATTTAGTATCATGACAGAGTTTGCTATACTAACTGTAATTAAGTAACAAAATACACAAGGGGTACCATGAATATTACGATTGTTGGCGGCGGATTTGGCGGTGTAAAGGCGGCTCTCGAGCTGAGTAAGAAAAAGAATAATCAGATCACGTTGATTTCGAACAATAAGAATTTTCAGTACTATCCGGCACTTTTTAGCACCGCTACAGGTCATAGCTACCGAGAGTCATGGGTACCGCTTGAAACGATTTTCAAAAAGGTAAAAAATGTACGGATTGTAATAGACACTATCACGCGAATCGATCCGGATAACCACAATGTTTTTTCCGACTCACGGACGTATAAGTACGACGAGCTAATCATGGCACTCGGCAGCGTGACAACGTATTTTGGTATCGAAGGACTTGATGTGTACGCCTTTGGCATTAAGTCTGAAGGTGAAATACGTGCGCTGCAGCAGCATATTATGGCTGACATGGCTGATGGACGTGAAGATGAGCGAAACTACGTCATTATCGGCGCTGGTCCAACAGGCGTGGAACTCGCTGGTGCGCTTGGCGAGTATATCCGTGTACTTCGCAAGCATTATGGTATTCGCAAGAAATCAATGCGAATCAGTCTTATCGAAGCTGCACCGCGCGTATTGCCACGCCTTTCTGAGGCGTCAAGTAAGCGGGCAGAGGACCGTCTTAAGAGTCTCGGCGTGCACGTAGAGACAAGTAAAAAAGTGGAGCGGCAGACAGCAGACAGCCTGGTAGTGAACGGTAGGCCGCTTAAGACTCAGACTGTGATCTGGACATCAGGGGTGACAAATGCGCCGTTCTTTAAAGCGAATGCCGAGCACTTTGACCTCAATGATCGTGGTAAGGTTAAAGTCGATGAATTTATGCGAGCGCGAGCGCATGTCTATGTGATCGGTGACAACTCAAATACTCCATATGCTGGGCTGGCACAGACAGCACTTCATGATGCGATCTTTGTCGCCAAGCATCTAAAGGGTAGTAAAAAGACATATAAGCCAAAACTCCCTCCGTGTGTTATCCCGATCGGACATGCATGGTCACTATTTGAATGGGGCAAGCTACGATTTGGTGGATGGCCAGGTGCTTTACTGCGTCGTGCCGCAGACCTGATTGGGTATCATGATGTTTTGCCAATCAGCTGGGCAATCGGTGCATGGAGGGCAAGCAGCAAAAAGGAAATGGCCCTCCCCGAAGAGC
>DASWXM010000025.1:0-10082 GCA_036405515.1 Saccharimonadales bacterium (SeqCode)
ACGACAATCAAAAAGCAAAACAATTTCTCAAAGACCAACAATTTATGGTACTCGCAGTTACGCTTAGTGACGGTACGCCATGGGCAACACCAGCGCGGATTCAGCGCTGGGAAGGTGATGTATTTGAGTGGGATTCTGTACTCGCGACCGAACACAGCAAGGCGATTGCGGCAAACCCAAAAATGGCGATAACTATTTTTCAGAAGATGGAAAACTCACAGATTGGTATCTATGCGAAAGGTATTGGTGAGCTTGTGGAGGAAACCAAGCCTGGTTTTGGCCGCTATCGATTCACGGCCGAGCAGTGTTGGCTCAATGACGAAACGTTTGTGAAGCGAAAAGTGAGCCTCACCTAATGGTTTGGCGGCGTTTTTTGCCACCGAAAAAGCAGTGGCGTGCAAAAGGAAAACTAAGCGACCCGACTATGGGTGAGCCGATGAGTGTATATGCAGAAGCTCGGCTTCTCGCAGATGATTTGCTCAGACAAACGCGTAGTAAAAAGCGCGATACGGTCTACAAGCAGGCTATCGATGCGATCAAACTTTTGAGAGTATTCAAGCAGCCAACCCCGGCACAGCTTTTAGCACTACTGATACTGCAGACTCCGCAAGCTGCCAGGGCACAGGACGATATGGACAAGCATCGAGGAGGGTATAGCAATCGCCAAGCGCGCGTGTATGAGCTGATTGATTTTAACGATACGTTTGTAGATCTTGTACTTTCTGTACCGGTCGAAGAACATCCGGTGCTTGCCGATCGGATATGGAATGAGCTTGCAAACTTCTGTGAAAAATATCATGCGATGTCCTTTCGTGAGGAACAGTTTGACGCGATCGTGCATGGACTGAGCCGTGAAATCGCGGTATATCAGGGCGCGCGAGCTGAAGGCCTCCATGCTCGTATGACCAGTCGTGTGCAGGATGCTCGTGGAATCGACATGGTTATCACTGATCCAACGACTAGACGGTCGATAGAAGTAGACTGCAAGACGCACTCATCGTTCCATTTTCGCTTGCTCCATCTTGAGCAAAAGCGGCGTATTGATGCAGAGTACCGCATGCGCTGTGAGCTGGCAGGATTTTGCCCGATCGTAGGAGGACCGAAGTCGGAGCAGTCTCATACTATTTTGCTGCGTATTGCTACAGACGAGCTGGGTCCGATTCGTGACTTTGCCTTTGAAGATACTAGGCTACTCGGTGAGCGCCTGAGGGTGGCAATTGCCGAGCACGGCAAGATTATAGTAAATGGATAGATTGACTAATTAACGTGAAAGTGGTAAAATAGAGCTTATGAAAAATAGTGGATCAAGATTCTTTCCAATGTTTATTACTCTCGTGATTATTGTGCTGATAATCGTCGCTATTGTCGCTATAGGGCGTGCAATTTTTAGTGGTGGTACTGATGCGCCAACTGCTATGGAGACTGATCAAGGCAGGACCGAACTTTTAAAGACGAGCGATGATCATAGCGTTAGTCTGACAGTTCGTGGTCCGATTATTGCAGATGAAGACTTTAAATCGTATCGTATCGCAGTTGCTCCGGACAGTAGATCAATGAATGTTTATAAGGGCTATCTTGATGAGAACGAGCGCAGCAAGAAGCTCGACAATAATGCTGAGGCATATGAGCAATTTGTGTACGCGCTTGATAAAGCCAATATGATGAAGGGCACAGAGCCGAGTGATGAAGGATTTAACGATCTTCGCGGTGTTTGTGCTACTGGTTACGTGTACGAATATGCTGTACTGGTTGATAATGAGCCGGTGAAGCATCTTTGGACTTCAACCTGCAGTGGCTCAAAAGGTACATTACAGGCTAGCGTTGACCAGCTTAACAGTCTTTTCATGAATCAGATTCCTAACTCTAATGAGCTGATTCCATTTAAATTATCCGGCCCACGACTAAAGTTCTAAGCTTGTTTCCTTTGCTATACTACGTAGTATGATAAAAGCGATTATCTTTGATTGTTTCGGTGTGTTGTATCGTGACAATATTTCAATGTTGTATGACGCAGTGCCTCTCGAAAGTCGCCAAGCCTTACAGGATATTATTCATGCCACAGATTATGGCTTTATGTCACGAGAAGAATACTATCGAGATGTTGCGGCGCTAGCAGGCAAGACACTTGATGAGATACGTGACCTTGAAAGTCGCCAACACTCGCGTGATGAGCGGATGATTGCGTATTCACAGACGTTTCGCCCCCAGTATAAGGTCGGGCTGCTGAGTAACATCGATAGTGATACGATACGCCGCCTATTTCCGAATTTCGAAGAACTTTTTGATGTATTTGTGGTGTCAGGTGACGAGGGGGTTACCAAGCCATCAGTAGAGATTTTTGAGATTGCCGCTATGAAACTTGGTCTCAAGCCTGAAGAGTGTGTGATGATCGATGACATTGCAAGAAATGTAGAAGGCGCGGAAATGGCTGGCATGCAAGCATTGCTATTTACGACACAGCGTCAACTCGCGCAGGACTTGCCAAGATTGTTGGAGCAGTATGCCTGAGCTTCCAGAAGTTGAAACCGTACGGCGTGGTCTGCATGAGTTGATTATCGGTCTCACTATCAAATCCGTCCGCGAGATCAATTCGCCTAAAAGTTTTCCAAATGCTAGTACTGATATCGAAGGATTCTTTATCGGTGCGAAAATCACTGACGTGCGCCGTCGTGCGAAAGTGCTACTGATTGATTTATCTAGCGGCTATACGCTTGTCGTCCATCTAAAGATGACTGGGCAGCTTGTTTTCCGTGCAAAAACTGTCGCTTTCGGTGCGGGCCATCCAACTGATAGTTTAGTTGGCGAACTACCAGATCGTAGTACGCGGGTTGTAATTGAATTTACTAATGGGTCACATCTCTATTTCAATGATCAGCGAAAATTCGGCTGGATGAAACTCTACCCGACCGTTGAAGTGCCAAATATCGATTTCATGAAAAAGGTCGGTCCGGAGCCACTTGAAGATGAGTTTATAGCGAAAGATTTTATTCAGCGGATCCGTCGCCGAAACGGCACGACGATCAAAGCAGCGATTCTGGACCAAACGGTGCTGGCGGGAGTGGGGAATATCTATGCCGATGAGAGCCTGTGGGGTGCGAAAATCCACCCGGCCACACGAGTGAGAGATGTTAGCGACACGCAGTTGACTGAACTGTTGAAAGAAATCAAATACGTCATGAATCTTGCGATAGAAAAAGGCGGCTCGACGGATAAAAACTATGTGAATGCCGAAGGCAAACGTGGTAGCTATATCGATTTTGCCAGAGTCTTCCGTCGCGAGGGTCAGGAATGCCCACGTCATCCAGGTATCGTAATCGAGAAGATTCGTGTCGCCGGTCGTGGTACGCATATCTGTCAACACTGCCAGAGAAAGTAAGATTGCCTTTGTTGACAAATACGCTATATTAGTGTATTATAGAACCATGAACAACGAACGGCCTGTATTATCTCCTGACAACTCTGGCTGGGAACAGCTTCAGGGAGCTATTGGAGAAAAGCCGGTCATTCTCGATGAGAACAGAGGATATATGCAGGATGGTCAAGCGACCCTGTATCTACCTACTGATGAGCAATTAGCCGCAACGTTACGAATCCCCGAGTACGAGCAATCTCTGCTTACGAAAGAGCAGTACACTGAGTTTGATAATAATACGAATGAAGGGCGAAAGATCAGAGAGGTCTGGCATTATCTACAGATACTTGAGGCAGGTCTTCGGCAGAAGCGCGAATATACCGTCCCTGTGCCACTGAAAGGTCAGGCTAGACCTGAGGGGCTTGGTGAGTTGGGCGAACTCAGTCGCCTTAGTGAGTGGGCCGAAGCCAATAAGCTTGGTCTTGATTTTGATCTGCTTGAGGCTGACGATGTATCTACTGATGAGCTAGACCAGGTATTGGCGACGGTGAATAATACCCAAGAGACAATACTGTACCTGAGAGAGAAATTGATCAGACACCCAGAAATCCGTTTTCTCAGTGAGGTTACTGTCCTCAGGTCAGGGCGTAACGGCGAGCCAGACTATCCTGAGATGGGCTGGCAGGTATTCTCTATCCGTGGAGATGGCCGACTAGTCTTAATGTCCGCGGAGCGGAAACTTCGTAAGTTTGCTACGATTGACGAGCTCATATCGTGGCAAGGAATCGCTGAATAGACTTGTCCCTAATGGAAATCCGTGCCTGTTAGAGGCATCTGTACAATTTTCGTCTCGTGTACAATAGGGAAGTGATCTATTTCTTATCGGGAGAAAACTGGTACGGGCGTGCCCTAGTTCTGAAAGCTTTGTTGAAAAAAGTTGGTGTTGAGACGATTGAACGTCCGGATACTTCTAAAATGGAAGTATCTGAACTATACGATATGCTGCAGGCACAGTCGTTATTTTCCGAGAAACGCTGTATTGTACTTTCGGGCCTCTCCGATAATAAGCTGGTCTGGGAAGCAATGGGGAATATCGCCGGTACTGTATCGTCTGATATTACGCTCATTATTGTTGAAGACAAGCCAGATAAGCGAACCAAGACGTATAAGACACTTCAAAAGTATGCTGAAACAGAAGAGTTTCCGCTCTGGACTCCACGTGATACGCCCAAAGCAACGGAATGGCTTATTGCCGCTGCGAAGGCGCAAGATGTGCCACTTAAAACTCGGGATGCGAAGCAAGTGATTGAGCTAGTCGGAGTTGATCAGGCTCGATTGGCAAAGGCTCTTGAAAAGCTGCGGCTTGTGAGCGAACTTACACCGGAGGCTATTGCCGCCAGTATTGATCGTGAGCCAAGTGACAATGTATTTTCTCTCCTGGAGACAGCCCTTAAGGGAGATGTTGTATCTGTGCAGGCATCGTTGGTGACCCTTCGCCAGACCGAGGATGCCTATCGTGTCTTTGGATTGCTTTCATCGCAGTTATTGCAGCTGGCTGCGCTTGCATATCAAAAAGAGGTATCTCCGGGCGAAGTAGCAAAGCAGATTGGCGCTCCGCCGTTCGTACTGACAAAGCTTCGGCCATTTGCACAGCGACTTTCGGAGCATGAAATGACGGCCATGCTCGAGCTAGCCGCAGGCACAGATATGAAAATGAAATCAGTCGCTATTGACCCTTGGCTATTGGTCGAGGAACTATTAATAAAAATCACCCGCAGATAATCTGCGGGTGATCGCTGAGGTAGTCGGCTGACTACTTCTTGGCTGCAGGTTTCTTTGCAGCTGGTTTTTTCGCTGCTGGCTTCTTTGCAGCCGCAGGCTTTTTAGCTGCCGGGGCCTTTTTAGTTGCAGCTGGTTTAGCCGGTGTCTTTTTGGCCACTGGAGCAAGCTTTACACCAGCATCTTTTGCCACCTTAGCAAAGCTAGCCTTGCGGCGAGCAACGGTATTCTTTGGGATAAGGTTCTTCTTGAGCGCTTTATCAAGCTCTGAGTGCACCTTGCTAAGACCTTCACTAGTTGGTTTTGCAAGAAATGCTTTTGTTGCGGCCTTGATAGCACGCTTAGTGGCGACGTTGCGCTCGCGAGCTGCATTAGCTTGCTTGACACGCTTAATTGCTGATTTGATGATTGGCACTGATAGTTCCTTTATCTCTTAACGATTTATATTTACAATCAAGGGTGAATTATAGGGGAAAAAGGGAGAATTGTAAAGACGTCAGTGGCATTACCCCTGTTTGATAGGTGATTGCAAAATAGTTGACGTACTAAAAAAGCTTGTGCTACAATCAAACCAAACTATCTCAAATATAAACACAGGAAACCTCAAAAATGAACGATGGGCAATCCGCCAAGCAGCAAATAGTCGAGCAGATCAAGCAAAACTCGAGTATTTTAGTGACCGTTGGTACGGATCCATCTGTTGATGAGCTTTCTGCCGCACTTGGTCTGACAATCTTACTTAACAAGCTCAATAAGCATACAACGGCGGTCGTCAGTGGTCAGATACCTCCCGCAATAGAATTCCTTGATCCGGGCAAGACGTTTGAGAGTACGGTTGATAGTCTGCGTGATTTCATCATCGCGCTTGATAAAGAGAAAGCAGACCATCTACGCTACAAGGTAGATGGAGACGTCGTAAAGATCTTCATCACGCCGTACCGTACAACAATTAATGAAAATGATCTTGATTTTAGCCAGGGCGACTACAACGTAGAGCTCGTACTCGCTCTCGGAGTAAAGAGCCAAGATCAGCTGGATAAGGCACTGGAGGCGCACGGACGTATCTTGCACGATGCAACAGTTGCGACGTTAACCTGCGATGGACCAAGCAAGCTTGGTAGCATTAGCTGGAACGAACCAGGTGCGAGCAGTATCAGCGAAATGGTCACAAGTATGTCTGAAGCGCTCAAGAGCGGGGACAA
Organism: Saccharimonadales bacterium (SeqCode); assembly: GCA_036405515.1. GTDB lineage: Bacteria > Patescibacteriota > Saccharimonadia > Saccharimonadales > Saccharimonadaceae > JASLCR01. Next base: position 6,334 of record DASWXM010000025.1, read on the forward strand.
GGTAATCGACGAACAAGTTGCAACGGCACTTCTGACCGGTATTGTTGCAGCAACTGATCGCTTCTCAAACAACCAGACAAGCAGCAAGGTGATGACAATGGCAGCGCAGCTTATGGCTGCTGGCGCCAACCAGCAACTTATTGCCGCAAAACTCGAAGAGGCGCACGAAATTGGCACCGAAACCTCGAGTAGCACTGAGCAAGCTGAGAATAAAGACGGTACTACCGATCTACAAGAAGGCGCATCGAGTAAAGTTTCTGCTGCTAAAAGTGGCAAAGCAGACGAAGGATCCGAAGAAGTAAAAGATAAGCCAGCAAATGATGGCTCGCTTGCAATCTCGCATGAGCGAGAGGGTGATCTTGACGCTGTAGCTCGTGATGTGGCTCGCGACAACCAGGAAGATGCTGCTGCAAAGGCAGAAGAAGCACTTGCTGACCAGCTAAAGACGGTGGCGCCCGCCGCAGCTGCGTCGAGTGCACCATCGGTTGAGGAGTTGCAAAAAGACATCGCCGCGGCAAGTCAGGAAATCGAAACAAGCGCCGAGCTCGGTGATTCTGAGCCACTACTCGGTGGTACGCTAAATGCTACTACCGAGCAAGCAGCAGAAGAGAAGCGCCGCGAAGAGGAAAATGATCGAAATAAAATGATATTGTCGCATGCATCAACGCCGATTCAGTCCGATGCGGTGCCTACATTTGCAAACTCGCCAATAAATGCTTCGGTAGAGCCAGAAAAAGACGAACCAGGTCTTTCAATGCTTCCGCCACTCCCACCTATTGAGAGTGCACCAGCGTCATCTCCGGAGCCTCTCAACCCTGCACCATTTATCCCACCGACCCCAGCGTTGGATCAGACACCTGCGCCGACATTGGCGGAGATCGATCAGCAAAATCGTCAGCAACAGACACATGTTGATGCACTTGCTGATGTGCATGCGGCATTTGAAGCAGCGCCAATCCCTGCTCCTATGTCGTCACCATCCGTAGAATCACCAGCGATAAGTCCTGCTCCATCGCCAATGCCGGACCCATCTGGTTTGCCGCCACTTCCAGACTTTTCGACACTACCTCCGCCACCACCAAGTCCTATGCCAATGCCGCCAGTACCTGATATGTCATTACCACCTGCACCGGGACAGCCAGAACAACTTGGGCAGATTTTTGGTGAAGTACCTCCAGCCCCACAGGCTCCGGCCGATCCAGGCCAGTTCAAGATTCCAGGCCAAGGTTAACGTTCGATACGAAAACATTCAACAGAAAGGCACTCTTTACCGAGCGCTTTTCTGTTGGCGCCATCATTTCGCTGCGAGACATGGGTGTCAATCATACGGTAGATATCTGGCAGGTACGAAGATACGTCTATTTTATCTGTAATATAGCTGTCTTCACGAGCCTGCGGCTCATAATACGCAGTATCTTCGAGAGGTGCTTGCGAGCTGTCGAGACAGAAGTACCAGATTTGCTTGGTTGGAAACTCTTGTGCTACACAAGCAGTAAGCGTTGAAGCGGCAATATGGTCGCGATGTCCAGTTAGGCCACGTGGTTCAAATGTCATGAAAGATAACTCTGTTTGCTCGTTATATCGGTCCACCACCTTAGCAACTATCTCATCTACTTTTTCATCAAGCTCGTCAGGATCAACCCGTTCCAGTGCGCCATCTGGATAGTGTAGCGCATGCGTCGATGTAGTCCCAAGAATGTCGGCTGAGGCCTGCCACTCGGCAAGTCGTGTCTCGGCAAGGTTAGGGACATTATCAATATTCACACCTGCATCACCATCGGTCAGGAGGATGAGATGGATATCGTAGCCCTCCTCCTTCAGCTTTAAAAGCGTTCCAGCGGGGCCAAACGCTTCATCATCCGGGTGAGCGAAAATACCAAAGAGGACTTTCTTCATAATCTCAGTATACCACCTCTGTAGCTATTGACATTTTATACTACTTATGCTACCATCTAATTATAGTTCAATAAAAACAAAAAGGACACCTTAACAATGAGTAATCACAACACGCTGGCAGTACATGATACAGAAAACGGCTATGACAATGAGCTGGTTGCTGGATTTGCCGAACTGGCAGATCTTGCAACTGATGTACTCAAAAGAAGTCGTGAAGAGCACACGGCGGCTTACGAGGCTACAGGTGACTCGACCATCGTCTTCTCGGGAGTATCTCTGGAAGATATCGAGGGCTTTATGGCTCGCAGGAATCCAGGTGCTGATGCGGAAGAGAATCAGGTGAAAGCAGCTCGTTTGTTCAACAGGATAGCAATGGAGACTCATGATATGCCAGAGCCAGATGACCTGTCACGACTCGATACCTCAAGCCATACTGCACGAATGAGGGAGACCGATGTGCTGGCGTATGCGATCGCACACGCCAAGGATCATATCGAAGATACATCTGCTGACAGTGCGAGTAATAGGCTTGAAGAAGATAAGATAGCTGCGTTCCTGAGTGTTGTTGGACGAGACGAGCAGTATCATCGTGACGACATTAAGCAGCGTATGCAGAAGATGGGCTTTCGCCAGAATGCGTCGAAATATCCCAATGTTCCAGACTATATCTAGAGATTTAAAAAATAAAAAAGGATTTTAATGTAATGAGTGAAGTAGGAAAATTCCATCAAGCCGTAGAAGAAATACTTGAAACAGACGGCGAGGATATTGGTCGTTTTAAAAATACTGCTATGGCCAACGAGCTTGCTGAGACGATAAACTATAGCTTAGATAGGGGTATGTCTAAAGAAGCCATTGATCGTAGTATTGATGAGGACATTGTGGAAGGATTGGCTCATGCAGCCTTAACAAACCCCGCACAAGCAGAAAATGACTATCATAGGTTACAGGACGAAGCAAAACGTATAGCAGAAGAGGCAAGTAGGTAGGTGATCTCATTTACGGCTTTAATTGCTACAATAGAAGCTGGATCTGATGCAATTTGATACCTCGAAAGCCAAAGATAACATCTTACTCGTCGATAAGCCAGCTGGCTGGACGAGTTTTGATGTAGTAGCTAAGATTCGTGGGCAGATTCGCCGCGAGTACCAGGAAAAGGGAGTTAAGCCGACGAAGCGCCAACTGAAAGTTGGCCATGCTGGTACGCTTGATCCGTTTGCTACTGGTCTTCTTGTGATTCTACTTGGTGATGCGACCAAGAAAGCTGATGAATTTCTCAAACTCGACAAGATATACGAAGCGACAATTCATCTGGGTCAGACCAGCACAACTGGTGACCCAGAAGGTGAGATGACGGATATATCGGACCAAGTACCGACAAAAGAGGAAGTTGAGAAGGCACTGGCTCGATTTACGGGTGAAATTACACAGATTCCACCAAAGTTTAGCGCTATCAAGGTCGGTGGCCAACGCGCGTATAAGCTCGCATACCAAGGGAAGGAAGTTGAGATTCCATCGAGAAAAGTAACGATCCATTCGATTGAGCTTCTTGATTATGTCTATCCAGAGATTAAAATTCGGACTCATGTGAGTAGCGGTACGTATATTCGTACACTGGCTGAGGATATAGGGAAAGAGCTTGGAACGGGGGCGTATTGCAGTAAGCTGCATCGCAAGCAAATAGCGCAATGGCGTGTAGAAAGCGCCTAGGGCAACACTTGGATTGACTTTACATAACTTTTATGCTAAAATATAGTAATGAATCAGTTCGAATTTGATGATATTGATCATGAATATGCAGAGGCTCGTAAAGGGCTACATAATGCACTGGAGAATGTCGACAATTTAGCTTA
>DASWXM010000026.1:0-25966 GCA_036405515.1 Saccharimonadales bacterium (SeqCode)
CGCTTCCTCCTTCGTCACCCCCCACCCTCTCCGTCGGTGTATTACTCGCCACTGGTGCGTTGAGATCTCGACTAAACACACCACCAGGGATAAGGAACTGGATAAAGCTATACATCCCTGCAAAGAGGACGAGTCCAACCACAACATTGGTAATCGTGGTCTTTGACTTTGTAACCTGACTGGCATTGTCTCCTGCTGAAGAGTAAAGTACTGCGCCATAGACCAAGCCACCAACGGCGACAATGCCGATCAGGCCAGCCAGTACATTGACGGCAATCTCAAGGATACTCCAGATAGCATTACCCCCATCCTCACTACAGGCAACGATAGAGGTTTCCACTCCACCACAGGAGCCTGCGGCGAGGGCGGGGGTGGAAAGAAGCAGTAAGCTGCATACAATTACAAGAATAGGAAGGATGATTCTTTTCATATGTTATTCCAGTGACTATCATACCTCAAGCTTGATACTACACACAACAAGCGACGAAAGAAATCCCACCCCTACAAATAGAGGTGGGATTTCTGAGCTGTTACGCGCCCACCCGGGGCACGTGGTGTTGGTGGAAATGTTTATGTTAACCCGCATCGGTACCCCAATGCGTACCAGCTTGTCCTGTATTATGCGCCGATTTGCTAAAAAGCGCAAGCGTGTTACACTAATCCGGATGGAGCGACGAATCAAGCATCTCTCAAAGAGCCAACTCGCTGAAACCTTAGGCTGGATTGGCGCCATTGCGATTCTGGGTAGCTATGGTCTCATCAGCTTTGGAATCATTGACAGCAACTCAATCTTATACCATTCGCTCATGCTTGCCGGCTCGTCCGGACTCGCCATTATCACCTACCGTCACCGAGCATTTCAGTCATTTACCGTCAATACCGTCTTCTCTATCTTGGCTATTATCGCCATCGCAAGACTGCTAATGCTCGCATAATCTTTAGTTCTATGCTTAAATAGAGTTGTTCAGAAGCTTTGTTTGCAACATACGTTCACTTGGTCTCTCTGAAATATCAACTAAATAAGGAGAAACCAAGTACAAATGGCTTCACAAAATCTTTTCATAGGCAGCCTAGCCTATGCAACAACTGACGACACCCTGAAAGCTCACTTTGAGCAGATCGGTCCAGTCGCAAGCGCACGTGTCATCACTGACCGTGAAAGCGGACGCTCAAAGGGCTTCGGCTTCGTCGAATTTGAAAACGACGACGACAACCAAAAGGCTGTTGATCAGCTTAACGGTAAAGAACTTGATGGCCGCGCTATCAATGTCTCTCTTGCAAAGCCAAAAGAAGACCGTCCACGACGTGACTTCGGTGGCAACGACCGCGGTGGCAACGGTGGTGGTTCATTCCGTCAGCGCAGCTGGTAATTCGGCATTTGCGTAAACAAAAAGTCGCTCCCGAAAGGTAGCGGCTTTTTTGATTGCAAGTAAATAATAGTTCCTAGTTAAAAATGAGTCGCGCCCACCAGTTTTTATGAAATGGCTCACCCGTAGGGGTATTGATACTACCTGTATTTTTGATCTTTAGACTTCGTCCTTCTGCAGGAATTGCCACTATATAGTCTGGCGGGTGTTTTACTACAGCCTTTGCCTTGGCATGTATGGAGTTCATGTTAACATTTGGATTATTGAAGTCTGCCGTGACAACAACATCATATCCCGCCTTTCGTAATTCAGCAACTTTTCCACTCAATTTTACCATTGACGGATCCCAGTATAGCCTCTGGCGGTCTTTGTCTGGTGGATTATTATAAGCATGTGTGAGGAAATGCGTATTAATAGTGGCAAACTTCGTAGCACAACTGTCGGTACGTACATACTGCCCGACAGTCATCACACGTTTTGGGCTTAATTTAACAGCATCGTGAAGCTTAATTACCTGCGCATTAACCCGCTTCCACTTACTATCAAGCCGAGCCAAAGATGGCACGCGCGTTTTGGGACCTACCCAACCATCAGCACCAAATACATCCATCAAGTATGCGCGCTCATCTTCTTTGTCTCCTTCGTTGATTTCTGCAAAGTTATAAACTACATTCATCTTTGAGTCGTACGAATTTTTTATCGTCTGGAAGACTGCCTTAGTGTCAGGCTCTTCACGCCCAAGGTTTTGGAAAGAAATAACAACATCCGTACCCTGCTTAGCTGCACCATCAGTACAGGTAGGGTCATTGACTGCCCCACCTCCGCTATCGTCACCACTATCACCCCCCGGCCTATTTTGTGGGGTATTGGTAGCTACAGGTGCACTTAGATCACGACTGAAGATACCTCCAGGAATGAGAAACTGCATAAAGCTATACATTCCAGCAAAAAGCACAAGTCCTACCACGACATTAGCGATAGTTGTCTTTGCCTTTGTGACTTGACCGGCCTGATCACCCGCCGAAGAATAGAGAACTCCCCCATACACTAATCCACCGATTGCCGCTACACCGATCAGACCAGCAAGTACATTAAGAGCGATTTCGAGTATGCTCCATATTGCGTTGCCGTCATTTTGACTACACCCGATTACCGATGTATCTACTCCACCACAAGAAGTTGCAGCAAACACCGGTGCAGACAATAGCAAACAGCAAGTAATAATAAGGATAGGTAAGATGATTTTTTTCATAGTTATTCTACAAATAGCATACTCTACTCAAGATATTTCACGCAAATTGCACATAGTTAATTGCGAACCAATCACTTGATCTGACTTTCAAACATGCGATAAAACTCACCTTTTTTAGCGATAAGGTCACGCGCAGTACCCTGCTCGACTAATTTGCCGTCTTTGAGCATATACACCACATCAGCCTTTTCGACGGTCGTCAGGCGGTGACTTATCGTAATAATTGTCTTGTCTTTTTCGGCAAATAGATGTTTAAAGATGCGAGACTCGGCCAATGCGTCTATTGCACTGGTAGGCTCGTCAAGAATAATCACAGAACTATCTCGATAGAAATTACGTGCTAGCGCAAGACGCTGCCATTGCCCACCAGAAAGCTCTACCCCGCTATTACCTTCATTGTCTTCCATCCATGGATTAACATATGAGTCGATACCTTTTGGTAATTTCTCAATAAATTCACGCGCTTCGGCTTTATCAAGCGCCTGGTCGAAGTGATCTTGGTCAAATGGTTGCTTTGTATTGCCGAAGTATACGTTGTCGCGTGCCGTAGCAAAGCCATACGAAATAAACTCTTGTTGCAACACACCGAGTTGGTCATGCCACGAAGCAATATCAATATCAAACAGCGGCTCTCCATCAAGCCGCACCGAACCTTCAGTTGGCTGGTACAGACCGGTTAATAGCTTAATCAGTGTCGACTTACCTGCACCATTTTCACCCACAATTGCCACATGCTGACCCTGCTTAATTGTCAGCGAAACATCTTTTAGCACCTTCATCTTTGGCGCAGCGGCAAGTTTAGTTTTTCCGCCCTTTTGCGGCGGGAGAGCCATAAACTCATTATAGTCAAACAGATTCGCGATATCTTCATCAATAGCACTAAATGCACTGACAAGTCCATTTGCCCCACCAAGTGTTCGTGAAACAATTTGCTGCACGTATAGGAATTGTCCGATCGGTTGGGTATGATGAATGATCTGAATTGCCGTCCATACCAGCGCCGTCACTTCCGCCGCCGCTTCCAGTACATCCGCACCAAGCTTTTTGCCAATATAGCTCCGCTCGAATTCAATCCGAGCTTTTTCATCCTTATCACGCAGACGGATTCTCATATCGAGCAAATACCGGATAATACCATACAGTCGCAGCTCTGCCATAAAACGCGGCTGCAAAATCTGCCATTCGATCATTCCCTGGCTTCGCCTTGTTTCAACATTCTCTTTCCAATGCCTGGTGCTCGCGCGCGAGAGTCTGAGCTGGATAATCACTCCTGGTATTACCGCAACCAATACAATTAGCCCTAACCACCAGCTAACGAATACGAGCGCAATCAACCCGGCAATTGCTGTAATGAGCTGTGTCAATATATTTGCCAATCGGTCGAAGACATATGGAAAGAATCGTGCGAATTGCTGTGCCTTGTCATACATGTCAGCTGTCTTTTTGTCATCGTAGCGCCAAAAATCGATTTCATGAAAATGCTCATACATACGATCACTCATTGCCGCCTCTACCCGATAGCGCATCAACTGCGTGACATAATTTTCCAGACTTTGCCAGCCAGTCATTAGTACACCAAGCAGTGCGGTAATAATCACAAATACGATCGCCTGCTCGCCAGCCAATGTATTACCCGCATATGCTTCAGCTAACGCCGTTGTCGTAAGGGCGGCAAAGTACGTCGTCGCAATTGGCAGCACAGCAGTCACGACAGAGCCTGCCACCTGGACAATAATCGCAAGTGGTGCTGCCTTGTAGGTTGTCTGCGCTACACGGGCAATAGCGACAAGATATTCTCTTGTTGTTAGTTTGCGCTCCTGCTTGGCTGATTTTCGTCTGGGCATTTTCTATATTATACGCCGCTTATATCATCCACGGAACAGTGGCGAAACTATCCAATCCTGCCCTAGATTGAACCAGCTATTGAGCAATCCATATCCATTCACTAGCCAAATAGTTACAACAACAACTACACATGTTAAAACAAATGTCAGTGATTTAACAAACCAACTTTGTTTCTTAATCCATACATTCCATGCATCGTATTTGCCACGAGCATAGTGCAGTACACGTCCGGCCCACGGAAATTCACGTGCTAAAATCGCTAGGCCGGCAAACACGATCAGCCAGCCGGGACCAGGATACGGGATCGCAATTACACCTACAATCAGCACCGTACCGCCAGCAATTCCTACAGCAAACTTCTGTACCCGGCGCTGTTTTTGTTTTTCATCCGTCATAGTGACTCCAAGAATCTTCGCACCTCGGTGAACGGTTTAATGGTCATGTAATACTCTTCGTATTCGGCTTCCGTAAGCTCCGCAGCCGTCCGGCCATTCGCTCCATCGATCTCAAATATCCTGTCAAACCCGTAGCCGCCATTGCCGCGCGGATGCTTGGCAACCGTACCCTGGACCGCACCGCTAAAAAGCTTTAACTCATGGCCATCAAAGTAACCAAACGTGCAGCGGCCTTCAGCCCGTCGATTGTCAAAACCGTCCAACATACGGCACATTTTTTCTGCGCCATCATCCGCTTCTACGAAGAACTTCACGAATGCGCCCGGCAACTCGCCCCATGCTTCATACGTAAATGTTACATCCTCGACAAGTACCGGCTTGCCGATTTGTTCATGCGCCTGACGTGCTTTATGACCTACCAGCGCCGCAGGGTTCAGCGTCTGAATCTCATCAAGCTCGGCCGGTTCGTGCGCAATATCCATGCCCATATGCATAGCAAAGCGCGCAGCTTTATCAGGATTACCAGTAACAAATACGACGTTATTCATAGAGTTATTGTAGCAATTTATATCGTTCTCACCTATACTCCTTATATTATGGCATTAGGATTTACAAGCATCCCTGACCGCAGCGGTCCAGCCGTTTACGTATTTGGTAACGGCACATCACAAACTGAGCAAATACTAAAACAATTCGGCGAGAAAGTAGATGACTTAACGCCCGATGAGACGCAGGTCGTCTATCTTGATCCCTCTCGTGGCGATGGACGGGCTACGGCTGAATTTTACGGACTGACACAATTTCCCTGCGTCATGATTGTCATGGATGATGATACCGTACCGCAACAATGGAATTTGACCATTCCTCAACCAGACGAAGTGTCTTACGTACTAAGCCAGATCACTGGTGGCATGCGAAGTTCCTAGTCGACTTTTTCAAAGCGTGGTACTACTTCACCATTGACTTCGACAGTTTCAATAAACATGCCGTACGGACGAATCCATATCGACGGAAGACCTTGCGCCATCCTTTCGTTTGATCGATACACTACATGCCATTCAAGCGTTTCGGTATGGCACGCAACCTCCAACACCTCATACACTCCGCCTTTATAGTGGTGATACGTACCTTTTTCTATTTCTGGAGCTTGGTCGGTATTTTTCATTACTTTACCTCCGGGTATTTTTCGGGGCGTTCACGACAATAAATAACCCATTTGTTATCTTCATCAGGCATAAAAACTTTCTCAATATAAAGTCCAGTGCGAAAGCCACCGCGACGAATTACTTCCGCGTCTTGCACGGTTCGTACTTCTTCCATGCCTATTTCAGCGTTCTCTCGTATTTCGTCGAGAATTTGATACATATCAGCAAGCTCATTGAGTAATTCTTGACGAGTAACGGCACTGGCAACCTCATCGGCTTCTTCATGTAATTTTACAAACAGGGCCTTTTGTAAATCCTGCTTGTTCAGAATTTTACTATGTACTTCGTGACCGTGAGCCTCATGCATTGCTTTAATATTATCTCGTACTAGTTTTTGAAATAAAAATGTTGGCATATTATTTTTTCTCCAGTTCTAAAACTTGTTTCATTAGTTTACCCGCCATTGTCGTATAGTCGATTTCGTTTTCACTCATCCACTTTACATCCTCGGCATGTTCGCCTACTCCATAATTTAATTCGTCATATTCGATCTCACAGACAACCCACATCTGCCACGCTTCTTTGTTGGGATTGTAAAATGGTATCGCTGTGATGACCCTTTCTCTAAACTTGCTCGTCAGTGCAATTTCTTCAAATAACTCGCGCTGCAACGCCTCATGAAGCGACTCGCCAAAATCCCAGCCACCTCCCGGAAACGACCAGCGATTGTGTTCATCAACCATGAGATATTCGTTCTTTTCATTGCGGATCACAGCAACCGCACTGACACGATAAAAGGCATTCGTATACCAATCAGTCATCGTACAGTTCCTTTAAAATAGCGAATGATCGTTCGTAAATATCCATGACTGTGGCTGGCGGCATGACGCGCAGCCGTGCTTTGATCTTATTCCGCTGGCGGTCTGCCCATGCTTCCACGTCAGCTTTCGAATGGATATTATTCGCTCTAGCATATTTTGCCGCATGCGGATGATGTGTCCATGTCGTGCTTGCCTTGTCGAGCACAAAAACCATCGCCGCCTCAGGAGTATCCAGCTTTTCATACTCATACATGGCCTGCTTCAGCTCCGGATAATTCGCAAATACTTCATCGAATTCACCGAGTGCCTGTTGTTCTTTTGCATGCTTGGCGGCATGCTGCTCTGGCGTGTAGTACAAGGTATTCTCATCTCCCGTAATAATCTCAAGCAGGTCATGGCAGAGTGCGAATAGCATCACCTTGTTCGCATCAAGTTCAGGGCATTCGGCTGTTGCGATATGATACGAAACCAACGCCAACGAAAAGCTATGATGCGAATCGGATTCGTCCTCATGATTTGGAAGTTTTGTCGCACGTTTGACGTGTCCCATCTCGCCAAGCAGTTCAGACAACCGGATGATATCCTGGATACTCATATATCTTATGATAGCATCTGCAGAAGTCTAGCTTCGTCAATCACTTCCGTACCATACTGCTCGGCTTTTTTCAATTTGCTTGCTCCGACTTTGCCGCCTGCTACCAGGTAGGTTGTGTCTTTGGCCACGCTGGTCTGGAAAGTACCTCCAAGCGCGCGGATTTTCTCCGCTGCCTCATCACGGCTCATACTTTCGAGCGATCCGGTAACCACAAAACTCTTACCTACCAGCTTGCCGGTCTTTTTTTCAAAGTGCGGCCACACACCTAGCTTCTCAAACTTTTCAAGAAGCTTGATATTATCTTCATCCGCAAACCACGCCAGGATTGACTCGGCAACCACTTTGCCGATACCGTCGATTGCCTCAAGATCTTCCAGAGTTGCTTTTTGCAACGCCTCAATCGATTCAAAGTGATTGGCAAGATCAATAGCCGTCTGCGCGCCGACATGCCGGATACCGAGGCCTAGGATAAATTTTTCAAGCGAAGGATTCTTCTTCTCTGCAATCGCGTTTACTAGTTTACGCGCAGATATGTCCGCGAAACGATCGAGCTTGAGCAGATCATCGACAGTCAGCGTATAGATATCAGCAATGTCTTTAATCAGTCCAGCGTCAACCAGCGCCACGACGTTTTTCTCACCCAGTGTATCGATATCAAGCGAGCCTCGGGAAGCATAGTACTCAACTGCCCTCTTTAAGATGAGATCGCTGCTTGCATCCTTCACACGGTACACGACATCACGTCCTGTCCGCTCAAATTCAAGCTCAGGATACTGCTCGGCAAGTGCCTTCTCATAGTTAAACGGTTCAGTATCTTTTGGCCGAAGTTCAGTCAGCACTCGCTCGACCTGCGGAATGATATCGCCGGCTTTGAAAATGATTACCGTATCGCCGATCCGGACATCTTTTCGTGCAATCTCATCGGCATTATGGAGACTAGCGTGCTGCACTGTCGTGCCGGCAATCTGCACCGGATCAAATACGGCCACGGGCGTTGCCGCACCTGTGCGACCAATCGAAATCACGATATCTTTGACGATTGTTGTCGCTTCCTCAGCGGCATACTTGTATGCCACAGCACCTCGGGGGCTTTTACCAACAACGCCAAGTTCTGTAAACTGCGCTCGATTATTTATTTTTATAACCAGACCGTCGGTATTGAATCGAAACTCAAGACGCTTTTTATCAAGCTCATCAACATAATCCATCACATCATCAAGATTAGTCATAACACGTGTTTGACCACTTGTCGTGATACCGATTTCATTCATAATGTCATAGCCGATCGCATTCGACACAACATCACTCGGATCATCGCGCAGGACATCATAGCCGACAAAATGAAGGGGACGTTCAGCTACGAGCCGTGGATCAAGCTGCCGAATAGTGCCGGCTGCTAAGTTACGTGGATTCTTGAAAAGCGGCTGCCCCTCCTTCTCTCTCTTTTTATTTAGTCTGTCAAAATCATCTTTATACATCACAATTTCGCCGCGGATTTCAGTACGACCGCTGAGCATATACGCATACTTCTGATTTCCTCGCAGCTTCAATGGAATATTCTCGATTGTCCGTACATTCATCGTTACGTCTTCACCAATTTGCGAATTGCCACGAGTTACCGCTTGGACAAAGATACCATTCTCATAAATTAACGCACAGGCAAGTCCATCCATCTTGATATCGCAGATAAATTCGTGCGTTGTGCCTGGCAGGATTTTGTCCATACGCTTCACCCATGCTTCGACCTCTTCACGATTAAAAACATCATTAAGTGAAATCATCGGCACGCGGTGAGTAACCTTCTTGAATTTATCAAGCGCCACACCAGCCACACGCTGAGTCGGACTGTCTGTCGTAATAAGTTCTGGGTGCTGCCCCTCGAGTTGCGAAAGCTCATGCTTAAGACTATCAGCAGCAGCCTCGCTCATGATCGATTCATTAAGCACATGATAATGATATCGATAGTCATCAATCAATTTACGTAACTGTTTAATTCGTTCATCAGGCTGGAGCTGCGTCATCGTCAACCACCTTTCTGTATAACATATAGACATACGCGCTAATAAACACCGCACTCGCCGAGGAGGCGACGACTAATGCTACAGGAACTATAGGTATAGATGCAAGTTGCTGAACCGAGGATTGCAGCCATGCACTTAATAACACTATTGGGATCATTACTATAACCCAGATGAGCACAACAACCATAACTGCCCATGTTAGCCTCAGAAGAATACGTAGGCGTCGACCCACCACAAGATCACCGGCTGTCCGGATAGCTTGCCACGGGTACATGCCTGGAAGAGTTACAACGATTAATGCGAAAAAGCCGCTTGTCATAAAGTATAACGACAGCACAATCAGCAAAAAGGCTGAGATACCTACAACCATGGCGATAGCACCGCCTGCACTTAGCAAATCAGTACTCTGCGCAGCCGTATAGAGAACCACTGCAATAATCGCAGGAATTGCCTGTAAAAGAAGGAGGAGTCCGATGACTACCGTTGATACAAGAGGGGCGCTGCTGTTATAAAGTGCATCCCTTAGACGCGGTACACTTCCTGCCATATGAGCCCTGATCAGCCATACGGTTGCAAGCCATATCATAAGAAACAAGAGAGAGACAAAGATCTGCTGGACTTGACTAAAAGAAGGTGAAAAATCTCCCGATATGCCACTTGCAAGTAATAGTCCGGCTTTGCCAATCTCACCCCAGGCGCCTTGGAAAAGTTCAGTACCGGCATCATCAAGGAGTTTTGTGAGCTCTGTAAAATCAGACTGCGACGCTAGTCCAACTAAAATTGCGCTCACAATAGCGTAAATCAGTATCAATCCGCCAAAAACTCGTTTGTACATCCACAGATGACCAAAGACCTGTCCAGTAAATGCTACATAGCCGGGAAGCCTCAATGATCGGGCATAATCACGTCGCCTCGTGCGCTGAAAACTACGGTGTGGCCGACGCATTAAAAATACTCTTGCTTGTTGTATTAGTCGATTTTTGACTGATACTTTCTTCTGTTCCTTCGTCAGTTGCTTAGATGATGTTACCTTTTTGTTTTGTGCTGATTTTTTTGACTTAGTATGCTTTGCCATAGTCTTACTTTGCGCCTAGAACTTATTGGCATTCTTGCGAAGGCGGGCAATGCGGTCCTCAAGTGGTGGATGTGTACTAAATAATTTAGATAACGCTCCTGACTTGAGAGGATTTGCAAAAAACAAATGTGCAGTAGAAGTATTTTGACGCTTCATAGGCCGAGAATACTGCTGCAATTTCTCAAGTGCGCTTGCAAGACCCTCGCTATCTCGTGTCGTCATCGCACCCGTTGCATCAGCAAGATACTCACGCTGCCGGCTAATTGCCATCTGAATCATGGCCGCAGCCACAGGCGCCAAAACAATGATTACAATACCAATTATATAAACGATAGGGTTAGCATTGTTGTCGCGATTATCACCACCAAAAAACATCATGCGCAGCGCAATATCAGACAAAATGCCGATCGCACTTGCAAGACCAAAAGCGATCATACTGACACGAATATCGTAATTCCGAACATGACCCATCTCATGAGCCATGACCGCCTCGAGCTCACGATCATCCATAATATCCATAATGCCAGTCGTGGCGGCTACTATAGCATGTTTAGGATCACGGCCAGTTGCAAATGCGTTTGGTGCCGGATCATCAATCATATAGACTTTCGGCATAGGCATGCCTGTTGCGATAGAAAGATTCTCAACGATACGATAAAGTCGTGGATTATCGCGTTTCTCAATCTCATGCGCGCCAGTCATAGCAACCGCAAGTTTGCTAGCGGCAAAATATTGAATCAAGGAGTAGACAAGTGCACCGCCAACTACCCACGGAGTAATAGTCGGATTACCGTAATATGCTGCAAAGGCCCATCCTACCGCTGCAACTACGCCAATAAACACTGCCATGATAATGACAGTGTTTCGTTTATTGGCCGCAATCGCTCCGTACATGTAAGTATCAACCTACCTATTGGTTAAAACTTAACATCAACAGGATTTTCAACTTTGGCCATGTCATCGACTTCAAAGAATTCTTTACTCTTAAAGCCGAACATACCAGCAACCATGTTGTTTGGGAAAACCTGGATCTTAGTATTGAGATCACGGACACCACCGTTATAGAAGCGACGAGAAGCCTGAATTTTATCTTCAGTATCCACAAGTTCGTTTTGAAGTTCTAAAAAGTTCTGGCTTGCCTTGAGGTCAGGATAGGCTTCAGCTACAGCAAAGAGGCTCTTTAGTGCACTCTCAAACATATTCTCGGCTTGCGCTGTCTGCTTTGGACCCTGCTTAGTAGCTTCCATTACAGCGCTGCGAGCCTCGGTAACCCTCTGGAATACTTCCTTTTCATGCGACGCATAACCCTTGACCGTTTCAACCAGATTTGGAATCAGATCAGCACGACGCTTCAGTTGAACAGTAATATCACTCCAGGCTTCTTCTACACGCACTCGAAGTGTTACAAGACCGTTGTATGTTGCCCAGAGAAAAATGATTAGCACAACAACAATACCAATCAAAATCC
This sequence comes from Saccharimonadales bacterium (SeqCode), assembly GCA_036405515.1. Taxonomy (GTDB): domain Bacteria; phylum Patescibacteriota; class Saccharimonadia; order Saccharimonadales; family Saccharimonadaceae; genus JASLCR01. The sequence goes on from DASWXM010000026.1 coordinate 11,985, forward strand.
ATAGCCACAGTAATTCCATAATTCCCCTTTTTCTAAAATTGATTTGCTACCTATAGTATACCAACCTCGGTGAAAAATAGCCATAAATCACCACCTCATTGGCTCCACCATCCTAGCCCCATTCGTTACCATGAAGAATACCGAGGATAAACCTCGGCATTCTTCATGGTGCGCGGAGCGGGAATCGAACCCGCATGTCTTTTGGACAAGGGATTTTAAGTCCCTCGCGTCTACCAATTCCGCCACCCGCGCAAATACAATTATGTGGAGGCACGTACGGGTAACGCTCCCGTCTACCTGGTTTTGCAGACCAGTGCCTAACTTCTCGGCCAACGCGCCACTAACTACTCATTATACACAAAAGAGACTGGGATTTTACCTCTGATTTAGTTCAAATAAAAATACGACCCGAGAGTCGTATTCTTATACTGGTGCAGTGAAGAGGACTTGAACCTCCACGAGCGCAATGCTCACTAGCCCCTCAAGCTAGCGCGTCTACCAATTCCGCCACCACTGCATGGTGCTGTAGTAGGTACTCGAGAGATTATACCCGAAACTACGGGGTTTTGTAAACCCGTCCGCGATCCGCAGTCCAGTAAGATATGCCTGCGAGACGATCCGTCGGTGAAGGCATAATGGCGTCGTTGTCAAATGTCGCCGTTTTCTTTGTATGTGCATAGAGGAATGTTGACTGGTATAGCGGAATTGCTGGTACATCTCGTGACCACACCTTTGCAAACGCTTTATACTTTTCATTACGTAGCGATACTTCATCTCTCTGTCGCGCACTAACTAAAATATCATCCGCAAGCTTATTCTTATAATTCGAAAAGTTTAAGCCGGAAGAGTTTGCTTGTGATGAGTGCCAATAAGCAAAGACATCCGGATCAGCACCAATAATCAGTTCATTGATCAGTACATCATACGCCCGCGGCTGCAACACGCTCTGAGCAAACCCTTGCCCTCCGGCCTGCTGCTCAAACTCAACTACGCTCGCTTCGACTCCAAGAGTCTTCCACTGACGCGCCAATTCATGGGCAAGTGCACTATAGTGACTCTCTTTGTTTACCACAATCCGCAATACAAGCGACTGCCGCTTCTTTTTACGAATACCATCCGCTGAGATCTTCCATCCAAGCTTTGTTAGCTGGTCCCCAGCGGCACGTACATTGTATGGCGCAAGGTATGAGAAGGATTGTGGTTCGTCAATCTGGTTTGGTATAAATGGTGCCTTAAGCTCCGGTGCATAGGGGGCGACACTTTTCTTGAGCAGGTGCGTGTCCGTGCCCGCGAGCAAAGCCCTTCGTAAAGATACGTCCTTAAGCAACGGAGAAGCTGTATTGAAAAAAGCATACATGCCATTGTTGATTGGCTGCTGATGTACGGTAAAATCTTTTGGCAATTTTTCCGCTGCGACCGTATGATCAATATCTATCACCGCATTAACATCATGCATTACCACAGCGTCAGTCATTGCCTTTGACTCTTCATACGCATGTAGTTCAAATCGCTCAAGTTTGATTGGTCCGTTGTGATATGAAGGATTTGCCACAAAGTGGATGATCTTATGTGCCGCATCGCTATTTTCCCCAACCCGTTGCATAAAGCGAAACGCAAATGGACCACTACCCACTGGAGATAGGCTAAAGCCATTCTCCCGAAGTACTGAAGGATCGATTTCGCGAAGCATATGCTCTGGTAAAACAGCGAACGTTAACGCATCGCCAAATGCAGCATAAGCCGCAGGCAGCTTAAACTCTACCGTACGCTCATCAATTGCGCGAACAGTAACATCGCGCCAGCTCTGCTGCATAATTGCACGTGCAGCAGGGTTCTTCATCAGTTCCACCGTAAAGATAATATCTTTTGCAGTTAATTTTGTCCCGTCACTCCATTTCAAGTCGGGCTTAAGAGTAACCGTATATAGTCTTCTCTGATCACCAACGCTCATTGATTCAGCGAGATCATTCCGTAGGTGCCCACTTTTATCATAGTCAAACAATCCCGAGAAAAGCAATTTTCGTGCCGTCAACTCAGCATCAGTACGAGCATAAAGAGGGTTCAGTGTACTAATATCACCCTTTACTGCCTCCGCGTATGTACCTCCGGAGACGGCTGCAGATTTATGATAGGATGTTTCATACCAAACCAGCTGCACCATGACCGCACCTATGAGTACAGCGACGAGGCTTAGCCATAGAATAATATGATTACGGGCATCACGAAGATTGGCTAGCCGCTTCAAAATAAACTTATGTGCGTGCCGTGTCGTTGCGGTCTCCATTTTCCGAGCACGGCGCGAAAGCTTAGCGCTATCAAATTGAATTTTCTGAAACTGTTTCCAACCCTTTTTTTTATCCATCACAGCCTTTTGCTACGGTAGTAGTAATGAGCCTAAGATCGACAGTACAAAAACGACAGCAAGAAAGATAGTTGCATCAAACAAACTCTTATCAAGACCTCGTCTTGTGGTATACAGCTCACCAGAGCTACCGAATCCAGCACCAAGGCTTGCTCCACGTTGCTGAAGTAAGATACAAACGGTCATTAATGCACCAGCGCCGATACTGATATATTGCAATGCACTTGCTATGTCCATAATTACAAAATCTCCTTTTTGTGAGTGTGACCTGATGATGCATGAAGCTCAAACACACTACTTACTATATAGTTTATCAGACTAAGTAACATTCCGGTAAGAATAGAATAGAGGAATGTCATCTGTATGCCTGGGGCAAGCTTGAGTGAAAGCCATACCATAAATCCATTTACCACCAAGGTAAATAAGCCGAGCGTTAAGAGTATCGCCGGAAGGGAGAGGATAATCACTACGGGCCGAAGCACGCTATTTACTACCGAGAAAATAAACCCTGCGAGCAAGAATCCCCAGAAGCCAGCGGTCAGCTCACCATCACTGATACCTGTACCAAATATCACGATAGCAAGCCATAGCCCGAAGCTATTAAGTAACCATCGTATTATAAACACACTTAGTTGCTGTTTCATATTGTCTATGGCTAGTATACGGCTTACTTAGAGGTCTGTCGAGAGTGCCGCACTAAGATTTTCATGGCCATTTTTAGTAATCAAAATATCATCCTCGATTCTCACTCCTATGCCTTCCTCTGGGATGTAAATGCCCGGTTCAACCGTCAGCACCATTCCAGGCTCAAAGTGCCGCGCACCACCTAGGCTGTCGTGTACATCTATTCCAAGCCCGTGACTGATTGCATGAGGGAAGTATTTACGGTATGTTTCGGCATCATTCTCGTCTTTTAAGAGACCAACATCCATCAAAGCCTGTTTCATGCGCGCATCAACATTTCGGGCATACTCTTCAACCGATAGCCCTGGTTTAAGTAGCTCAATAATATCAAAATGAGCAGCTTGGACCGCTTGGTGAACTACCTTTTGGCGTTTTGTCGGAACTCCCTTGGCATATGTTCGCGTAATATCGGCAGCATACCCATCAACCCTAGCACCTACATCCATGAGCACCAACTGTTTAGCGGATAATTTCGTATTATTTTCTACGTAGTGTAGAGTACAGGCATTCCCGCCGCCAGCAATGATCGGCTCATAAGCATGATCAAATCCACCTTTTCGCTTAAAAAGATAAGAAAATTCCGCCTCGATCTCATACTCATACCGCGCATTCGCTATACTGCTTTTTACTTTTTCAAATCCATCAACAGTCAGCGCAATAGCACGCCGAATGGCTGTAATCTCTTCGGGCTGTTTCAAGGCACGCATTTTAGCAAGTTCTTTTTGGCAATCAACTACTGAGTTAAAGGCCCTTTCAAGCATCTTTTTATTGGCTCCAATGGCAGGATTAAGCGAAAAGCTAAATTGATCTGCATAAGGTGGATTGTCAACCGTATAGACAATACTGTGCTTTTTTGCAAGAACGCGGAGCAAGGATACTCCCTCGTCATGAGAAACGACTTTCTTAATGCCACTTATTGCCGATGCCTCTTTAGCGCTAAGCGAGCCATCAAATATTTCGTGCACTTCGTCGACATCCGGCTTTATTAGCCACTCCTCATCGGTCGAGCCATCAATGACAACCACCCAATCGGACTGCTCAATGCCAGTCAAATACCAGAAGTTTGCTTCTTGTCGGAATTTAAATGCTGAATCATTCTGTTGCTGGAGGCTTGTATAGGCCGATAGCACAACTACACCTCCATTGAGCGTATGTGCTAGCTTCTTACGATTTCTCTTAAAAAATTCCGATTCCATTAGGGATAATTGTAGCATCCGCCTTGATAAATCCGACTGTTACCAGCCTGTACCAGGTTTTGGCAACGTCCACGACGTTGCACCAGTTCGGAAATTCGTTGGCGGCTTTGGTGTGACTGAAGTAACATTCCAAGCAGATAAGTCCTGGTTAAATGCTCGGTTACCACCTTCAAACATATTATTCATATTTGTCACCTTTGCGGTGTTCCATGTACCGATTGGCTGGTTAAAGTAGTAGTAACCAGCGGAACCAGCATTATTGAACATATAGCTCATATCCGTCACATTTGCGGTGTTCCAGCTGCCGATTGGCTGGTTGAATCTATAAGCATAAATAAACATGCGACTCATATTAGTAACCTTTGCGGTATTCCAGCTACTGAGCGGTTGGTTGAAGTTTGGAGCGCTATTAAACATACTCCTCATATCGGTGACATTTGCGGTATTCCAGCTACTGAGCGGTTGGTTGAAGTCAGAGGACTGGTTAAACATAGCAGACATATCGGTGACATTTGCGGTGTTCCAGCTGCCGATTGGCTGGTTGAAGTCGAAAGTAGTCTGGAACATAGTACTCATATCAGTCACTTTGCTCGTATCCCAGTTGCCGATTGGCTGGTTGAAACGCAGTGCTCTGGCGAACATTCCACTCATATCCGTCACATTTGCGGTGTTCCAGCTGTTGAGTGGCTGATTGAAAGCTTGGGCATTTGAGAACGTACCTGCCATATTCGTAACCTTGGCGGTATTCCAGGTGTTGAGTGGCTGATTGAAGGCAATTGCACCACCCTCAAGGCCATTAGGATTGTATGGGTATCCAAACATATTGGAGAGATTCGTAACATTGGCAATGTTCCAGCTGTTGAGTGGCTGATTGAATGTTTTTGCACATGCGAACATTCCACTCATATTCGTCACATTTGCAGTATTCCAGCTGTTGAGTGGCTGGTTGAAGTCAGCAGCACACATAAACATTGTGCTCATATCCGTCACATTTGCAGTATTCCAAGCATTGATCGGGCTATCAAACGCAGTTGCGTAGCTAAATACACCCCTCATATTTGTTACATTTGTGGTATTCCAGCTACTGAGCTGTTGATTGAAAGCAGGGTTATTTGAGAACATGTAGCTCATATTCGTGACATTAGACGTGTTCCAAGATGCTATATTCTGATTGAATGATGTGTTTGCAAACATGTAGCTCATATTCGTGACGGTTGTCGGTGGCTCAGCAACCTTTGACAAGTTAGTGCTATATCTAAGTGATATGGAAGTTGGCGCCACCTCTGCACCCCATTGCTTAACTTCCTTTAAACAACCGCGGTTAGCTGCAGCAACAGACGCACTGTTAATCGTCGTGAGTGGCCCGTTATACGTGACAATATACTGACCAGGGGTGCTATAGGTATGAGATAGTAGAGAGCTACTGAGCCATGTGCTTGAACCATCACCCCAGTTTACCGTTGTACCAAACGCAAAGCTTGGGCTTGTAATAGGTAGCTGGATCGTACCACTACACCCAGCCTGGGTAGTATCGTAGGCAAATACCGTTTGAGTAGGGTCAGTGCCAGCACCACCTGCACATGTACCCGCAATCACATCCTTATCGCTAGAAGTATCGACAAAGAAGCTAATACTAGCAATAGTCTTAGATCTTGCATCAAGACAATAGCCTTTAGCATCTCCCGATCGATAAGATACAATACTATCATTACCCTGTTTGAATGTATCCGGCAGTGAAGTTGGGTAGCCAGCCCCAAAGTTTTTTGCGTTCTCCATGGCTGTTGCCGCTGACTGAAGGTCGGATTGCACTGCCTTTTTTAAAGCAGTCTCGCGCCACTGACCGTATGCAACCGTTGTAATTCCAGCCAAGATACCTATAACTACAATCACTACTGTGAGTTCAACTATAGTGAACCCCTTTGATGAGAACAATTTACGAGTCTTTTTCATATTTAAGAGCTACCTATCATCGTTATATTATAGCGCGATTATAGCACGAGCATTATGACGTAGACAAATAGCGCTTGATTTGCTCTGCTTTCTGTCTGCCAACTACAGCTACCAGGTCAGAAACTTGCGCTTGTTCAACCTTACGCAAACTGCCAAACTGTTGGATAAGCTTTTTCCGTGTTGCAGGACCGATACCCGGTATCATCTCGAGGCTACTTTCGGTCTGTTTTTTACGCTTAAGTACCGTATGATAGCTCACTGCAAAACGATGCGACTCATCGCGAATACGTTGAAATAGTTTTACGACATGATTATATGGACTTAGCGACACACCACCGCCAAGATTCTTAGAGTGGGAACCCGCATTACGTTGTCCAAGATGCAAATTCACTACTATGTAATCACCTTCATTAAATACGCCGACACCCGGCACTGGCTCTTCCTGGAGCTGTATAAGAAAATCTGTCGAAATATGTGATTTTGTTCGATGAATAATAATCTCTTCTTCACGTTTGGCAATACTGATTGTCGGAATGGCGATTCCACGCTCATCGATCGCCTTAATAGCCGCATCAAGCTGTCGTTTTCCTCCATCGATCAATATAAGATCTGGTGTACCCCAACTTTTTACATTTTTTTCCGAAAATCGCCGGAAGAGTGTTTCATACATATTGCCGACGTCATCGTTTTTTTCAATTTTTGTCTTAAATTTGCGATATTCCGCCCTATCACTGGCGCCATTCGTAAACACCACCATGCTCGCCACGACATTCATACCACCCTGATGTGAAATATCATATCCCTCGATGCGCTTCGGAATAGCCTTGAGGCTAAAGAGCTCCATCAGATTACTGAGCGCCTTGTCCTTTGATATATCGAGAAATTCGCGATCCCCAAACATGACCCGACGCTGCAGCTCCTTCATATAGCCAAGCTTATTGCGTAGACGTCCCGCATCTTCAAATCGCTGCTCCGAGGCAGCCTGTTTCATCTCTTTCTCAAGTTCCGCGGTAATTGCTTTGCGATTGCCCTTGATATAGCTGATCAACTTACGAAGATTCGCCTTATACGCCTCCGAACCTTCGCTCATACGTGGACTAAGTCCGAGATCTTGATCAAGTTTCGATGACTCTTTAATGGGCGGCTTAATAAAGTACGGGAAGACCTTCCTGAGGTAACGAATAGCATTTTTTAGTGCGTAACCATTGTAGAATGGACCATAATACTCGGCACCGTCATCGTGGGGATTACGCGTAAAGGTGACTGTCGGCCACTCGCTCTTCATATCGATACGCACAAACATTTGGCTTTTGTCATCACGAAGCAGTATGTTATAGCGTGGCATATAGCGCTTCACCATTTCAGATTCGAGGAAAAGCGCGTCAATCTCGCTCTCTGTCTCTACCCAGTCGGTATCATAGATTTCGTTGACCAGCGCTAATGTCTTGTTATCAAAGCCTCGGGAACTCTGAAAATACTGCCTAACACGGTTTTTAAGCACCGCCGCTTTACCGACATAGATAATCTCTCCAGCTTCAGACTTATGAAAATACACCCCAGGAGTACGAGGCAATGTCTTTAGCTTCTCTTCAAGCAGCTTATTCACACACCTTAGTATACACTACCCCTGTTGCTATTTTGCTTGCGCTTAGCATTTTTTGTGTTGTAAGTATTGACATTATTTAATGTTTGTGGTAATATGTAATTAACCTCTGCGAGGAGTGTAGGAAGGTAGAAAAGGCAGATCTTTATCTGTACTTCTCTTTCCTAGTACGTATGAGGAGTCGCTTAACAATTTAGCCAAGAATAGTTTTGCGACTATATTATACGTAATAACAAATCGCAAACTAGATAGTCATGGGTCTTTAAGTACGTTTGAGCGGTTCGCCGCTCACGGAACAAGCCCAAGACATCAACTACTGCAAATCATTTATGGTTCCTTCTAAACGTACGGTGCTTTCGGCTAATAAATTATTTATTGTCCGTAAGCACCGTGCATTCTCAGGATTCACGGCGCAATCATCCAACCACATTGCGTGGCTGGATGCCGCGCCAACGTCCAGGAGGACATCATGAAGAAGATCACCAAGATCCTCATCGCCCTGTTCATCGTTCTCGGGCTCAGCGCCTTCGTGGCGCCCCTCGCGAACGCCGACACATCCGAACCTACCCAAGCTGCTGTCGAGCCACCGACTTGTGTCGGTGTCGACACGGAGCAAGGAACAGGTACGTGTGGCGATGTCGATGAGTCATCGTCGTACTCGAAGTCGAGCGCGACGTCGCAAGTCACTGCCGTCAACGGCGTCAGCATCAACTCGACGGTGACCGTCTTGTCCTACATCAAGGTCAACGGCATCTCGAAGGCTGACAAGGCTCACGCCAAGCGCTACGTGCTGAAGAAGCGCATGCGTCTCTGGACGTCGTACTACAACACTGCAGGCCGGAAGGTATGGCACTGGAAGTGGTACAACAAGGGACACGTGTTCTACTGGCACCACCGTGGCTGGCACGACGGCCCCTGCGACAACGACGTAGTCGGTCTTCCCAAGGGTCCGAAGGCTCCCCCCAAGGGTGCCGTCAAGATCCGAGGCACGGTCAAGATCGTCAAGCGATTCGTCTTCGAAGCTGCGGCTGAAGCCAAGGCAGATGAGAAGGTCGCAACGGTCGCCAAGGCCTGGTGCACCACCGCTGCGGGCTACGCCTACGGCGAGGGACGAGGATCGGCTACCGCGATCGCAACCGCACGTGTCACCATGAGTGGCTATGTCCGCGTGTCGCTCCTGGCCTCCGTCAAGGCGAAGGCTACGGGAGACCTCTGGGCAAAGCTCGGTGCAACGTCACGTGTCGATGTTCGTGCCAATCTTCGTGCCGACGCTTTTGCGCAGGCCACATCCGAGGCGTCCGCACTGGCTGTCTGCAAGGACACGCCGGTCTACAACACCCCGGACGTGACCGTCAACCCGGTCGCGTGCGTGGCGCCTGGCCAGACCCGCACGGTCGACATCGTGGTTGGTAACCCCAACTCGGTCGCCGACACGGCTCGTCTGACCTACCGCGGTCAGACGCTCGAGAAGAGCGTCGCGGCCAACGGCACCATCACGTTCTCGTTCCCCAACCAGGGTGCGGGTACGTACAGCGGCAACGTCCTGCTGGTCACCGCCGGCAAGTCGAAGTCCTTCACGGTCACCGTGGAGAACTGCCCCGAGCTGCCGTCGAGCTTCACCGAGGTGGAGCAGCCGAACGACGTACTAGTGAACAACTCCCGCACCATCCGGGTGCGTGGAACCGTTCCGAGTGGTCAGACGGCGACGCTCAAGGCCACGTCGATCTACGGCACCATCGCCTCGGGCGACAAGTCGCAGGTCGTCACCGGCTCGTTCGACATCCTGATCCACTACACGGCTCCCTCCGAGGTGCCGGCAAGCAAGAGCGACACCGTCACGGTGCAGCTCTTCTCGCAGAGTGGCAAGAAGGACGACGAGAAGGCGGTCACCTTCGAGATCAGGCCGGCTCCGGTCGACCCGCTCTGAGGAGCAAGTAGTTGATGTCTGCGGTGGCGCACGAGTTTGAGACCAAGCCAGGTTCTCGCTCGTGTGCCCCGCACACATCACTTAAAGATACGATGACTATCTAGTTTGCCTTAAGCAAGAATATCAATGTTAATTTTCAATAAGTTAGGAGTTCTTATGAAAAAATTAGCTATGTTAGTTGCTGCCCTTGCAGCACTTCCAGCGTTGTTCGCGGCTCCAGTATTTGCTGATAGCCCAGGACAACTTTCAAATGGCGACAACAACTACAAAGTTCGTAACGTCACCGCAAATGGTGCCTACGGAAAATCCGTAGCACTTAAGTGTAATGAAGTAGTAAAATACAGCATCACACTTTCAAACACCGATTTTGGTCTGCTTCGTAACCTTACAGTAAAGGCAAACCTCCCAAACAACATTAGCGCATCAGCAACTAATGCGGATGACCAGACCACTAGTGTTTCTGGTAGCGTAAACGTAACTGTACCTGCAGGTGCAAACCTCAAGTATGTCAGCGGTTCAACTCAGCTCTTTACTTCAGCAGGTAGCCTTGTGCGTGGCCTCGCTGACGGCATCACAACTGGTGGCGTAAATGCTGGTAACCTTAATGGGTCAACAGCGGTCTTCGTACAGTTCCAAGCTAAAGCTGACTGTCCTACACCAGAAGTAAAAAAGATCACTGTATGTGAGCTTGCTACAAAGAAAATCGTCACTATTGACGAAAAAGACTTTGACAGCAGCAAGCACAGCAAGAACCTTGCTGATTGTGCCGAAACACCAAAGCCAGGTGAGATCACTGTATGTGAAGTTAAAACTGGTAAGGTTGTCACTATCAAAGAGAACGAATTTGATAGCAGCAAGCACACTAAAGATCTAAGCAAATGTGCTGAAAAAGAAGTTCCAGTAGCAACTGAGCTTCCACGTACAGGTGCTAACGGCATGGCCGTTGGTGCGGTACTCAGCGCACTTGTTGCCGGAGCAGCTTACGCTCTCCAGCGCCGCAACACTCTTGGCTAAACGAGTCTGACCGCTCCATCTTTCGTAGAGAAGGATGTCCTTCAGACACGACACAAACTACCCTGTTATTTTCTGGCAGGGTAGTTTTGTTTTTTGAGAATTCCTAGTATACTACAGGTAGCACATAAGTCCGTACTCACAGCAAGGCCCACCCCGAGGGAACAACTTGCCACCGGCATTGCACTTATTCGGGGCTTTTATTAACAACTAATAGGAGTCTCGCTATGTCAAAATTGACAAAAGAAGAGAAAGAACAGTACGGCATAGACTGGTACGAACGCACGCACAAAAACTGGCGCGCGTGGGGTAGCTGGTTTAGCTGGGGTTCACCTGTCGGGCTTGGCCTTTTCTTTATAGAAATCGCTGGAGCAGCCTGGATCGTAGCCCAAATCTTCTAGTAAAAATCCCGCTTCTAGTGAGCGGGATTTTTCTATGCTTTTTGATAGTACTCGGAAAGTTGCCGGTAAGCTTTCGTTGTAAATGCAAAGAGTACTGCGATCAGCATAATTAGACTTGCAACCAGAAATACAAGTGCAATACCGCGAGCCTCACCGTCACCAAGCAACCAGCCAAATGTCGCCTTGCCATCCGTAGATCGCATGAATGGAATGATAATGAACTGTGCGATTGGTGCCACTATAAATGCACTAATTGGTGAGCTAGCCGACTCAATCGCCTGTGCCAGACCGAATACACGCCCTTGCCGCTTCAGGGGCACAACACGCTGGATAATCGTCTGCTCAGCCGCTTCAGCTGCCGGCATCATACACATAAAGATGAATATACCTACCGCGTAGAGCAGCCAAAACTCACGAATCGTAAATAGACCACCAAGCAGCGCAACGCCGATATTGATCAGCAGCATCGTACGTAGCGGATTTTTGCCAAGACCTTTTTTAGCAACAATAGCCCCACCAACGATAAATCCAGTGCTCGTAACGCCAAGTACAACCCCCCATATCTCCACCGGAAATAGTGTCAGACCGTACGGGTCCATCAGTGCCATAAAGACGCCGCTAACCAGGTTATTGAAAGTTGTAAAGACGATCAGCCACGCCAGACCCGGCACACTGCGGATCGCCGCCAGACTGCCCTTAATATCAATCTTCTTACCTTCGAGCTCTGGATCATGATAAATCTTCTCCTCAGGAATGCGCACGAAGAAAAGATGAAGCATCGCAATAGCTGTAAATGCTATCGCGATCGCAAGCGTCCATCCCATACCAAGCATACCGATCGACAAACCCGAGAAAACGCTTGTCACCATGAACGCTACACCCTGCACGGTGCCAACCATCCCATTTGCCTTATCGTGATTTTCTTTCGGAACCAATAACGTCACGGTCGTACTAAGCGCAATATTGCGCATATTTTCGATCACCCCGCCGATCAATATAATCCCGGCAAACAGCCAGAATATCGCCCCGTTCCAATCAAGCAGCGCGGCTTTTGGAAATGCCGAATACACCACACCCGCGAGCGCGAAGCAGACAAATGTAAACACTGATGAAAAGACCATGACACTCTTTTTCTTGTGATGGTCAACGATCGTACCGAAGATAATGCTAAAAATTGCCACCATCAGCATATATGTACCGCCGATGATACCGGTCGCGAGCACCGACTTTGTCTCAAGATATACCCAGAAAGTCAATGCAAACCAAAGATAGCTCGTCGTCACATTTGCGATGAGCGTGTTTAATAGTACTTGATAAAAATGTTTCATGCTCTAGCTATTGTACGCGATTTTTATCAGTTCTTTGAGTTTTTCCAGATCAACATCTGCGAGTTTGTTGATATAGATACATCCTTTACCGATTTTATATTTGCCTAAATCTTTCACCTGAGCCGTCAACTTGGCGGCATCAAAGGTAAGATAGAGTGAGAATTTACCCGTCCCTGGCGCAAAACCGATGATTGGCCAGTCGCCCTCGCGGCCACTTTTTGATACATAGTGAAATACGCCAAAGCCGACAATTCTCGAACCCCAAAGCACCGGTGACTTACCAGAGATATCTTGCATGATTTCTACGAGCGTTCCAGCATCCTTTTGCTGCTTCTCTGGTAGGCTCGCAATAAAATCGACTATATCTACCGTTGTCGGCCGTGTCTTATTCTCGTTTTTTGCCATAGTTGCCTTAGAAAAGACTAATCACCCATGCACCGACTAAAGTACAGACAAGTGAACCAGCTACCATGATGGTCGTCTTCTTGATGATCCATTTGCCTTCGGTACCGCCGAAGATCACTGCAGAGACCGTTGTCGGCACGATAAAGCCAAGCCAAAGCCAGAATGCGAGTGCATACCACTGCATATCAGGAAGTAACGTCAGAAAATACGCCAGTGCCCATGCCGAAATCAACGTCACAATAATCTGTGCGCCATAATACGGACCCATCTGTGCTTGCGCTTCCTTTTGCTCTTTCTTGCTTAGCTTGTCAAATCCATGCATCTCACCCCAAATTTTCGCAAACGGCACCATATACCAAAATCCACCGACCGCAAACATCGCTATCGCTGCTACGAGTACTGCTACTAGATTCACTTCCATAAGACTCTCCTTATTTTATGTCTCTAGTATACGCCTATTTTGATAGATCCTCGCCAAGTATTTTATGTACAAGAACATGGAGCTCAGGCACGACTTCTATCTCAAACCAAGGGTTTCTCGCTCGCCAGCGGAAATTGAGCGGGCTGGGATGTACCAGCGGAAAGTAAGCCGGCAAATATTCGTGATAAGCACGCACTGTTTCAGTCAGATTACGTTTAGCACTCTTGCCGAGATAGTATTTCTGCGAATACGCCCCGATCAAGATGATCAGCTGCACTTCAGGCATTAGCTGCAGCAGTTTTGGATGCCACTTTTCGGCGAAGCCTTTACGTGGAGGTAAATCGCCATGAGTCGCTTTGCCTGGGTAGTAAAAATCCATCGGCGTCAGTGCAAATATATTCGGATCGTAAAACTGCTCGTCCGTCACACCAAGCCATTTGCGGAGCAATATGCCGCTTACATCATTCCACGGCTTCATCGATGCCTGAGCTTTACTTCCGGGTGCCTGCCCGACTATCACTATCTTTGCCTTCGGACCAGCCGTGTAGACCGGTACATAGTCTTTCGCTTTCATGGCTATATTCATCGGATCGTCACAAATAGCTTGATAGATGGCGTCAAAAGTATTTAACATATATCTATTGTACCGCCGATTTATCTCCACAATCCTGTCATTGCAATATACTAGGTATAT
>DASWXM010000027.1:0-10746 GCA_036405515.1 Saccharimonadales bacterium (SeqCode)
ATCACTGGCCAAGAAGCTGTCAAGCAGCGCCTTGGGGGTGAAGTACTCCTAAAGGTTTACTAGGAACTAAGAAAGGATAAGATATGAGTCGAATTGGAAAACTACCAATTGAAATCCCATCGGGCGTGACAATCACAGTCGATTCAGATGCTATCACAGTCAAGGGCGCCAAAGGCGAACTCACTGTGCCACACCTGAGCGATGTTACTGTTGCACTTGAGGACAACAAAGCAGTCGTTACCCGCAAGGATGACGAACGAATCGCGAAGGCACAACACGGCCTACAGCGTGCACTGCTCAATAATGCTGTTGAGGGCGTCACTAAAGGTTTTGAGAAGAAACTTGAAGTAAACGGTGTTGGTTTCCGTGTCGCTATGAGCGGCGCAGACCTCGAGATGGCGTTAGGCTTCTCGCACCCAGTGAAGTACAAAGCACCAGCGGGTGTACAGATCAGTACAAACAAGATGGAAATCACTGTTAGTGGTATCGACAAGCAACAAGTCGGCCAGGTAGCAGCTGAGATCCGTGCGCTCAAGAAGCCTGAACCATACAAGGGTAAGGGTATTAAGTACGCTGATGAGCAAATTTTGCGCAAGGCAGGAAAGGCAGGAAAATAATCATGAGTAATCTAGCTAAAAAACTGCTTAACAAGTCTCTACGCAAGAACCGCGTACGTTCAAAAGTACAAGGTACCGCAGAGCGCCCACGCCTGACAGTCACTATCAGTAATATGCACGTATCTGCACAGCTGATCGATGACGAAAAAGGCAACACAGTAGCTTCTGCAACCACTATTGGCACAAAAGCTACTGGTACTATGACCGAAAAAGCTGCCAAAGTTGGTGCAGAAGTAGCCAAGAAGGCAAAGAAAGCGAAAGTAACAAGTGTAGTATTCGACCGAAATGGTCGTCAGTATGCCGGTCGCCTCAAGGCGCTTGCAGATGCTGCACGTAAAGAAGGATTGGAGTTCTAGTATGGCTGAAGTTACAGCACAGACTACCACCCCACGCTCAGACGCACCTCAGGGTCGCGGCGGACAGCGTGGCGGCCGACGCGATGACCGTCGGACACCTCGTGTAGAGGAACCAAAGCAATTTGAAGAAGTTGTGATCAACATTGACCGTGTGGCACGTGTAGTAAAGGGTGGACGTCGATTCCGCTTTAAGGCACTCGTTGTTGTCGGTGATCGTAAGAACAAGGTTGGTGTTGGTGTTGCAAAGGGCGCTGATGTCCAAACTGCAATCTCAAAAGCAACAGATGTTGCGAAGAAAAGTATGATTACGATTCCGGTAACAAAAGAGACGTTGCCACATGACGCAGAGGTAAAGCTCTCAGGTGCACGCGTACTCATTAAGCCTGCAGCTCCTGGTACTGGTATTATTGCCGGCGGTGTTGTGCGTCAGGTGATCGGTGTAACTGGTATCCGCAATATGCTTTCAAAGAGCCTTGGCTCAACCAACAAAGTGAATATAGCCTACGCAACTATTGAAGCGCTTCGTAGTCTCGTACCAAAAGAGGAATGGCTAAACGCTGAAAAATCAGCAAAGAAGTCAGCGAAAAAGGAGACTAAGTAATGAAGTATCATGAACTTAACGCTTCAAAGAACAAAGACAAGAAGCGAGTTGGTCGCGGTATCTCAGCCGGTGGTGGTAAGACTGCTGGTCGCGGTACAAAAGGCCAGAACTCACGTACTGGTAAGAAGCTTGGCGCAATGTTCCAAGGTGGTCAGCGTGCACTCGTGCAGGCTATCCCAAAGAACCGTGGATTTAAGAGTCTGCGCACCCCGGCTCAGGTTGTTTACCTTGATCGGCTTGCTGACGTAAAGGCAAAGAAGATCGACAACATGGCACTCTATGAGGCTGGTCTGATCGCAACTCCTTTTCATTCAGTAAAGGTCATCCTCCGTGGTGAGCTGTCAAAGGCTGTCACTCTGGAAGTGCAAGGTGCTTCAAAGAGTGTTATCGCAGCTATTGAAAAAGCTGGTGGTAGCTTTAAAAAGGTGAGTGCACCACTCCAAAAGAGTCAGAAAGAAGCTGAAAAAACTGACAAGTAATCAGTCTTTAGCTATCTATGTAATAATCCTTCGGAATCGGAGGATTATTATTTTAATTTAAATACTTGTGCTTAAGTCATCCTAGGAGCATACTAAGTGACAAACGGAGATCTTAATGGACAAAGAGCAACAAAAACAATGGTGTGACCATAAGGCAGATGAGATGATTGAGCAAGCTAATGTAAATATCCTCTCAATACTCCCAAGTGAATTGCAGCTTGCGATTCATGTACTTGTACGCGAAGCATTCCTTCGTGGTTACGGATGGGGCTTTAACGACGGTGTTTCATATATTGGCACAGGACGCGAGCCAAGTTACCATATAGCCGACTCGACAGTAAAAAATATCGCCAAACCCCATAACGCAGCCTAGTGTTTATGATATACTAGATAGGAATTTTACTACGAGAGATGAGGGTAGTACTAAAACTAATGACAGGAATTGTAGGCATTGTATGAACTGGAAAACAATTGGAAAATCACTAAAGAATGGCGACATGCGCAAGCGACTATTCATTTTGCTAGGCTTAGTTGTCGTGTATCGATTCTTGGCTCATATTCCAGTACCGCTCGCTGATCCGACACAACTTAAAGAAGTAATTGATAGCGTCATTGGCGGCACAAACTTTGGCGGATTCCTTAATCTGCTTTCCGGTGGTGCAATTGCTCAGTTCTCGATAGTCCTCGTGGGGCTCAGTCCATTCATTACAGCGAGCATCATTACGCAACTCCTTACAAAGGCTATACCAAAACTTGAGGAGCTTCATAAAGATGGAGAATCCGGTCGACGTAAGATTCAGCAGTGGACTCGTATTATCGCTTTACCCCTTGCTATTGTGCAGTCAATTGCCTTTATCTACATCCTTCGTCAATCAGTACTCGCAGGTGGTACTAGTGTACTTGAAGAAGCAACGATGCTTGAATGGGTAATCGCCGTCGGCGCAATGACTGCTGGCTCGATGCTATTGATGTGGCTCGGTGAGATTATGACCGAACAGGGCGTCGGTAACGGGCTTTCACTATTGATTTTTGCAGGTATTATCAGTCAGATTCCTCAATTTGGCCAGTTCTTTATCTCGAGTCTATTCGGTACTTCTACGTCACCCGTCTCTGATCCCCTTAATGTATTTGGTTGGTTCAGCCTGCCAGTTAGTTCAACTGCGCTTCTGATATTCCTTGCTATTGGTCTGGCTTCGCTATTAGTCCTATACTTCCTCGTTAAGATTAATGAAGCCCAGAGGGTTGTAACGATCAACTATGCAAAACGCGTACAAGGTAATTCGAGCTACGGCGGTGTCAAAAGCATCCTTCCGATGAAAATGATTGCTGCAGGTGTGATTCCGGTGATCTTTGCGGTAGCTTTCCTAAGCTTACCTTCATTCATTGGCCAGGTGTTGAAAGCAACCGGTAGCGAGGCCTACGCTGGTCTTGCTAACAATCTAGTGACGTGGTTCCAGGCACCAAATCCAGGACAGTTTACCGGACAGACATGGGAGGCCTTTATCTACCCAGGGCTCTACTTTGTACTTGTCATTGCATTTACCTACTTCTATACAGGTATCGTCTTCAATGCAAATGAGATTGCCGAAAACCTACAGAAACAGGGTGGCTTCATTGAAGGTGTCCGTCCAGGTGCGCAAACAGAGAAGTATCTGTCACGTACAATGAATAGATTGATTCTCTTCGGCTCATTAGTGCTAGGTGTTGTCGCAGTACTACCTTACATTGCAGAGTATGTCCTGTACAGTTTTGGATACCAAGATAGCAACGGTAATCTCGCAATCGGCGGTACTGGAATACTAATCGTCGTCTCGGTTGCCCTTGAGGCCTTACGGCAAATCAACTCCCGTGCATTGATGGTAACTTACGACGACTATAAGTAGCAAGGAGATGTGGTAAGGTGGCAAACGGACTTTCAATCAAACACAAGAAGCAATTTCATCTTTTTGCTTGGGTGTTCTGGACACTGGTAGTTGGTACTCTTATCGCAACCGCCTGGTTTGCGTATCGCTACTTTGAGAGCGGCGAACTTCCTTCATTTGTGACCGCTAAAGCGCTGCAAGCAGATCCAAATGTAGATGAAACAGTAGTCACCAAGAAGCAAGTTAACGAACATAGGGTACCAAAAGATCAGCCTCGGTATATTTCTATCCCGGCGCTAAAAATTGACAAGACACGAGTATTTGCAGTCGGTACGACAGAGAACAATCAGCTTGAAGCACCGAAGAATATCGCAGATGCCGCATGGTACCGCAAGAGCGCTCTACCGGGTAGTGGCTTCGGCGCAGTATTGATTGATGCCCATAACGGAGGTGTTACACGAGACGGTGTATTTGCAAAACTTGGAACATTAGGAGCCAATGCACAAATTATGGTTGAACGAGGCGATGGTAAGGTCTTCACTTACAAGGTTGTTGAAAATCAAAGTATGCCTCTTGAAGAGGTTAACAAAACAGGTATGAAGATGATGATGCAATCTGCTGATGAGAATAAAGAAGGACTCAACCTTATCACCTGTGATGGTAAGTGGGTACCGAAGTATCAGCAGTTTGATCGTCGAATCATGCTACGCGCTATTCGTGTAGAGTAGGCTTCTTTATTGACGATTATTCCTTTTCCACTTACAATAGGGCTAGCTTACTGACATTTCACGGCATTGGTAAATGAATCAGATCTCGTGAAAATCTTTTTAGAAATGGTTTACTCAAGGAAACTTTTCCTGTATAATTGACAACTGTAATTTATGGCGAGTCAAAAGGAAGTAATCAAGATGCAGGGAACGGTAGTGGAAGCACTGCCTAATACTCAATTCAAGGTAGAACTCGAGAATGGCCATAGTATTATTGCTCACATCAGCGGCAAGATGCGCAAGCATTACATCCGTCTGGTGCCAGGCGATAAGGTGGAAGTAGAGATGACTCCTTACGATCTTACGAAGGGTCGAATCAGCTTCCGCTTACGAGACGAGCGGTAACCAGTCCGCAAAGTCGTTAATATTAATTTAACTTAGGAAAGGATTTCTCTAAAGCTCATGAAAGTTCGTGCGAGTGTAAAGAAAATCAGTCCAGATGACCAGTTGGTGCGCCGTAAGGGCCGTCTTCGGGTTATCAATAAGAAAAAACCTAAGAATAAGCAAAGGCAGGGTTAAGCATGGCTCGAATTTCTGGGGTAGTAATACCTTCTGAAAAGCAAGTGCACATTGCGTTGACGTACATTTACGGCATCGGCAAAAAGCACTCACGAGACATCCTTGCGGCGGCAAAGATTGAGCCGACCACTCGGGTGAAAGATCTCACCGAGGCTGAAGAACAGAAACTTCGTGACATTATCGACAAAGAATATGTCACTGAAGGTGATCTCCAACGTCTCGTAACCAATAATATCAAGCGTCTCAAAGACATTAATGCCTACCGTGGCCTCCGCCACAAGGCTGGTCTTCCAGTAAACGGCCAACGTACTCGTACGAACGCGCGAACTCGTAAGGGTAAGGCAGTGGCAGTTGGTGGCGCACAACCTAAAGCAGCAACTAAAACGTAGGAAAGGAGCTAGAACGTTATGGCAGAAGCAACTACAACAGCAGCTCCTAAGGCTGCACCTCGTAAAAAACAGCGCCGCGCTGTTCCGGCTGGTCAGATGCACATTCAGGCAAGCTTTAATAACACCATTATCACTTTCACTGACAAGAAAGGCGCAGTCCTTTGCGCGTCAAGTGCGGGTGCATGTGGATTCCGCGGTAGCAAAAAAGGTACTGCATATGCAGCACAGATCGCTGCCGAAAAAGCAGCCGAGCTCGCTAAGAGTCTCCATGGCATGAAGTCAGTTGATGTATTCGTAAAAGGCGTAGGCCTTGGTCGTGACGCAGCTGTCCGCGCTGTATCAGCATTTGATATGCAAGTAGAGTCAATCAAAGACGTGACAGGTGTTCCACACGGTGGTACCCGTGCACGCAAGCAGAGGAGAGTATAGTATGGCACGAGATCGAAGTCCTATTGTGAAGCAATCTCGCCGTGAAGGCTATGCGCTTCATCCAAAAGCACACAAGATCATGCTAAAGAAGTCTGGTATTCCAGGCGAGCATGCGCATGGTCGTCAAAGCAAGCCAAGCTTGTATGCAACGCAGCTTCGTGAGAAGCAGAAGGTACGCCGAATATACGGCCTTCTTGAGAAGCAGTTTGCTCGTCTCATGAAGGAAGCTACGCGTAAAGAAGGCCTCGCAGGTGAGAACCTTCTCCAACTACTTGAGCTTCGCCTTGACAATGCTGTCTATCGAGCAGGTTTCGCAGTTAGCCGTCGTGGCGCACGTCAGCTTGTCAGTCATGGTAACTTCATGCTTAACGGTCGTCGTGTTGACATCCCATCAATCCGTCTTAAACCCGGTGATGAGATCGTTGTACGTCCAAAGAGCTCCAAGAATGGCTACTTTACTCAGATCAATGATGTTATCGGTAATTCAATCCAAGGCAGCCTCAGCTGGCTAAAGAGCGATGCAAAGGGTCTTAAGATTTCTATCACAGGCCTACCGAAGCGTGAAGAAGCTGAAGCAGATATCAATGAACAACTAATCGTTGAGTACTACTCACGCTAATAAAGGGAGATTTACGTAATGTCAAACGCTATTTACAACCCAGTGCTTGCCAAAGTTGATGAGCACTCAAGTACCAGCGCGACTTTTGTTGTTGAGCCTATGCAGGCTGGATACGGCAATACGCTTGGTAATAGCCTCCGACGCGTGCTTCTTTCAAGCATTCGTGGTGGTGCAATCGTCGCCTTCCGTGTAGAGGGCGCAACACACGAATTTACGACAGTAAAAGGTATCAAGGAAGATGTTGTTGACATCATGCTAAACCTTAAGAATGTCTATGTTCGTGTTCACACTGATGAACCTATTGAGCTTCGTCTTGAAAAGAAAGGCGCTGGTGAAGTCACCGCTGCAGATATCAAGACGACTGCCGACGTGGAAATCGTTAACCCAGAGCAAGTAATTGCTACGATTGATGATCCAAAGACCAACCTTGTCATGGATCTTGTCGTTGACTCAGGTCGTGGTTATCGTACTATTGAAGATTCAAGTACTTCACGTCTTCACAGCGATATGATCGCTCTCGATGCAGTCTTCAGCCCGGTACTACGTGTACGTTATAAGGTTGATGGTACTCGTGTTGGCCAGGAGACAAATCTTGATCAACTTCGCCTGACTGTCGAGACAAATGGCGCAATCAGCCCTAAGGACGCATTTGAAGAAGCTGCAGCTATCCTGGTAAACCAGTACACTGCGCTCGCTGGTGCGACTCAGGTTGAAGCAGCACCTGCACTTGGTCAGGACGAAAGCGACGAAGCAAGTCAGTTAAACACATCAATCGAGGATCTTAACTTGTCTGCACGTACAGCAAACGCGCTTGTCAACAATGACATCCGTACTGTGCACGACCTTGTGACGCTCACAGAGCAGGATCTTCGTGAGTTAAAGGGCTTTGGGTCGAAGGCTCTTGATGAAGTAAAAGATAAGCTCGCAGAGTTGGAGCTCTAGAATATGCATAGACACGGATATAAAGGACGTAAGTTCGGACGTGAGCGCGACCAGCGCCGTGCCCTCCTAAAGGGTCTTGCGACGAATCTCGTAGAGCATGGTTCTATCGAGACGACGCTCCCTAAAGCAAAAGAACTTGTCCGCTACATTGAAAAGCTTATTACAAAAGCTAAGAAGGGTGACCTTGCGAACCGTCGTATGGTAATTGCAAAGCTCAACACTCAAGCTGCTGCTTTCAAGCTCGTTGACGAGATTGCACCGCAGCTGAGCGGCCGTACGTCTGGTCACGTGCGCGTTGAACGTACACGCATTCGTCTCGGTGATGGTGCGCAAATGGCACGTATTAGCTTTGTAGACGAACTAAAAGATGTCGCTAAACCTGCCGCAAAAGCAGCTGTAAAGGAGAGTAAGTAATGAAGACCTACTCACAAAAGCCTAGCGAAGTATCACGCCGATGGATTGTTATCGATGCTAAAGATGCACCGCTTGGTCGTCTTTCGACAGAGATCGCAAAATACCTCATTGGTAAATATAAGCCAACATATACTCCACACATTGATGGTGGTGACTATGTCATTGTTATCAATGCCGCTGAAGTACCGGTAACCGGTGATAAAGAGCTCCAGAAGATCTACTATCGCCACAGCGGTTTCCCTGGCGGTATTCGTGATGCACGTCTCGAAGAAGTTCGCGAGAAGTTCCCAGAGCGCATTATCGAAGCCTCGGTCAAGGGTATGCTTCCTAAGAATAAGCTGTCACCGGAACGTATCAAGCGCCTCAAGGTTTATGTTGGTGCTGAACACGACCACGCAGCTCAAAAACCAGAGAAAGTTGAGGTAAAGTAATATGGCTGATGCAAAATACGCCTACGGACTTGGCCGACGCAAAAGTGCAACCGCACGCGCACGTCTCTACAAGGGTAAAGGTAATGTTACAATCAACGAAAAGCCAGCCGCTGAGTACCTCGACGGCAATAAGACGCTTCTCGCTGAAGTAACTGACCCTCTCGCACTTGTAAACAAGCAGAAGGAATTTGATGTCACTATTCGTGTTAGCGGTGGTGGTATGAGCGGCCAAGTTGATGCTATCAAACTTGCTATCGCGAAGGCTCTAACTGTTGAGCACTCAGATCTTCGTTCAACACTGAAGAAGGCAGAGTTCCTCAAGCGTGATCCACGTGAGAAAGAACGCAAGAAATATGGTCTTCGTTCTGCACGTAAGCGCGAACAGTTCTCAAAGCGTTAGTATACATATAAATGCGCAAACAGCGTCCTCTACCCAGAGGACGTTTTTGTTTGTTAAGATAGAGGGGGATGTATGACAAGCTGATACATAAATGGTTCAAGATTCCGTATATGTTACATACTCGGACATTTCGTCGTGTCGGGCGCCCTAAAGCTACAGTGTTATTTCTCCATGGTATAGGTAATAATGGATCAGCTTGGCAGGAGATTGCCAGCAGGCTTCCGTCAGATATTAATTGCGCCGCCGTGGATTTATTAGGGTTTGGTGAGTCGGCAAAGCCAGAATGGGCAATTTATGATGCCCGTAGGCAAGCAAGATCGGTACTTGCTACATATTTCCGGCTACAAAAGTCCGGTAAGGTTATTATCGTTGGACATTCCCTGGGTGCATTAGTGGCTATAGAGATAGCAAAGCGTTATCCAGCACTTGTTGACAATCTTATCTTATGCGCACCACCTCTATATCGAGCTGATGACGGGATGCGCCTCCCGCGTCACCCTGATGCCGTACTGCGCCGTATTTACACGCAAGCTGAACGCTACCCCGATCAATTCTTCGCATTAGCCGAATTTGCCACCAGATACCGTCTTGTAAACAAGACTTTTTCCGTTACTAAAGAAAGCCTCCATTCATATATTGGCAGCTTGCGCGCTATGATTCTTAACCAAACATCACTTGACGATGTACTGCAAATCAAGATGCCCACCCACATAATCTACGGCAGCCTTGATCCTCTGGTTATAAGTCAGAATATTAAAAAGGCAGGGAAGGCTAATGCAAATATTACAATCGAAAGAGTGATCGCAGGACATGAAATACGTGGGTCATTTGTCGGCTCAATCATACGTGCTATTAGGCACGTCGTGGATTAGTGCTTGCATAATGTGGCAAATTTGTGGCATAATGTCCGCATGAGACAATGCATACACTCAGGAGCATATTGGTTTACCAACAGTTTATCTGGCGGTTTGCTCCGTGTTTTGTAGACACATCCTCTAAAAAGTATCGATCAGACCGCCGGGAACGGCGGTATTTTAGTTAAGTAAATCAATAAGGAGATAATAGAATGAACAATAAAAATGAACTTCCAATCGTAATCACGGAAGCCATCCGCGATAACCCGCACATTGTATCTGGACTGGCCCAGGAGGCGTTCAGGCTAGCAAATTACGATATGACACCAGATAAGCCGGTTGACAGAGCTATCGAGCAAGGATTAATCGTTGTCAAGAAACCATCGCAACCAACAAAGATCAGACGTATGCCTGGTAATGGCAGTTTCGCATAACAATGAGAAAAGGGTATAATTAAGTCAATGAGAAAATCCGTAATCCTAACCGGCCTACGTGCCAATAATGATTTGACACTTGGCAATTACTTTGGCGCCGTACTGCCAATGATTGATATGGCTAACACTCGATCAAGCGAGTTCCAGATCAATATGTTTATCCCAGATCTTCATAGCTTCACAACTCCGATTGACCACGGTGATCTATACGAACAAATCTTACACAACGCTAGACTATTTGTTGCAGCCGGCTTGCCACTCGACAACCCCGACATTCATCTTTATCGTCAAAGTTACGTCCCAGCCCATAGCGAACTGACTTGGATACTTGATTGCTTCACTGGTGTAGGCCAGATGGGGCGCATGACACAGTTTAAAGATAAATCGAGCGGTAAAGATGACGTCAGTGTTGGGCTCTTTAACTACCCGGTACTTATGGCGGCAGATATTTTACTATACGGTGCGAAATATATACCGGTTGGTGATGACCAGACGCAACATCTTGAATTTACACGTGATATCGCAGAACGTATGAATAGTCGTTTCGGTGAGCTATTTGTCGTGCCTGAACCAGTAGCGAAACAACACGATTTCTTTGGAAAAGACCAGGGATTAAGGATTATGGACTTGGTG
>DASWXM010000028.1:0-3063 GCA_036405515.1 Saccharimonadales bacterium (SeqCode)
GATTCTCTATAGTACATTGCCGAGTAATGGCATGGTCAAGACCGGGTATTTGACGCTCGGAAAAACTGCACCAAAAGAACTCGCTTCGTATACCACCAAGTCACCTGTCGCGCTCGCGCTCGGTGACTACTATTATGATGATTATCTTGCGACAGCCGTCGGTGAAACGGCAACGATCGAGAAAATACCGGAACTACCAAATAGCGATAGCGACAGTACGATAAAAAAGACGGTTATTGCACAGTTTAAGCTCGAAGATAACCCACTTGAAATATCTGTTCGCAATCGAGGTAGGCTTTTGGCATTTGCTGGTAGGACGCAGATGGTAACCTACGATGTCGAACTAGGCACCAAGGCTCAAGCTGTAATCCAGGGAGATCGTACACTTAGTGAGGCACCCGAATGGCTCGATAATCAACACTTCTGGAGTGACGCCAATGGTAACCTGCATCAATATGAATACGATGGCACCAACCAAGCAGATATCGTAAAAGTCGCCCCTGGCTTTTCTGCTGCATATACGCAGAGCGGTAAATACCTATACAGTATTATAAAGTCTGCTGACGGCTATGCACTCCAACGTACAACTATGGTAATCAATTAGTAGTTGTTAGATCTCAATTGCGCGCTGTAAGATGGTTTTGCCTAGTTAACCCCGAATAGCCGCTCGAAGATAGTTGGTGCTTTTCCGGTCAGCTCAGATGCCGAGACATCTGGAGATGAGCTCGAAGTATCAGTTTTTTTGGCAGCACTTGGATCTGGACTGATCTGTTCGCCAAATACGAGCAATCGGTTGTTGGCTGTACCGAGTGGTGTACAAGTGATCAGGGTGGCCATTGGTTTTGATGTACCAACATTGAGCGCCGACACGCCGCTTGGCGTGACTTCTTTGATCGTGGTAATGCTGTAAGTGTAGCGAGTCCCGTCGTAGTTGAGATAGAAAATATCGCCTTTTTTGGCTTTTAGGAGTGGTGCAAATACAAACTTTGCTGCTCCACTGTCGGTCACGTCATTACTTGAGTGTCCAGCAATGCCAAAATTGCCAAACTCGCCAGGGTGAGCACTAAAGCCTCTTGCGCCGAAATACGCAACACCTTTACGCATGGCGGCCATTTGTTTATCATCGGTTTCTTTGGCAGTGGCGCCCATCGTGTTGTTGTATATGACAGGAACATCGATATTGAATCGCGGGAAGATGAGTCGAGATTCTTTGCCTACCGAAAGTGATGCATTCGGATCGGTGATGATATTCTGGGGATCAATATTGCCCGGGCTGACGTAGGCTTGAGCGTAAGAGAAAATTACTGAGTTGTACTGAAAGAATGCGAATACAAGCAGTACGCATAACGCGCTGATTGCCGGGATAAAATGGCGACTTCTTCGGACTTTCTTGGCTGATTCCTGTACTTTGGTGAGGAGCTCTGTACGAAGGTCATTCATAGCCTCGTTTTTGGAAATACTATCACTTCCTTCGCCGGCTATTTGCTGTGTGGCGAGGTCGCGCTGCGTATTTTGGAGTTGCTCCGCATGCTGCTGGAGCGCTTGGTTGGCACTGTGTACTGCACTGACGTAGTACTGCTCGTAGTACTTTTGGTAGTAGTTTTGCCATGATGAATGGTAATGCTCCCATTGCTTACTGTCGACAGAACGGTGTGCTTGATGAGATTGATAGTATGGATTTTGTTCCTTGGGCGAAGCTGCGGGACTGCTTGTAGCAACAGTCTCTGTGTGCTGCTCCTGAACAGCTTGCTGCTCGTAGATCCGGTTAATCTGCTCACGCGTCATTTGCGCAACCGCTGCATGTTGTTGAAGGTTGTCACGAGATGGCGGCGTGATTCCGCCACGGTTTAACATATCAGGCTGTTGATCTGTATCGTTTGGTTGCATTATCTATAGATTCCCACTTGCATCTATTGTACAATAACAGAAGTGTTTTAGCACGAGCCGCGGTGGTGGAATTGGTAGACACGCCAGACTCAAAATCTTGTGTCCTTCGGGACGTACCGGTTCAAGTCCGGTCCGCGGTACCATAGACAGCCTCAAAAGACGCATATGCGTCTTTTTGTTTATGAAAAGTCTTTTAGCTGCCCTATTGCTGATTTGGATCGGGGGGAATGTAGTTCCGTTACATTGCTGCTTTGCGATGCTCACCCGAGATGCTCACGGTATCATCGGTGGCAACATGCGCAAGGTGCGAACGCACGTAGCGTGCCTTTATCGCGCCAGTAATTTTTTGCCGCTTAACCTCTATCGGGGTGAGTACTCGCCAGCTTCCATCGAGTTTCCGTTGCTTGAGTACTGTGATATCGTGTGTCTCATCAGGTCGGAATCGTCCGCTTCCTCCGCGCACCGATGAAGGCAATACTACTCTGTCTCCAATATCGTTGTAATCTTGCCAAATACTCTCGAGAACGGAAAGTTCACCTTGTAGTCCGTGACGCGCACGATTGCTTGGGATGAACTTAAGTTGAGACTTAGCATTCCTAAGTGCTATTAAGAGCTCGTCTTTTGTTGCCTGTGTTACCTCTCCTGCCACGACGTCTTTCATGACTTGGGTGAATAGGCTGATAAGAAGGAGACGCTCTGTTCGTTCCATGTCGTCTTTCTGTGCAAGGCTTGAGGCGTGTTTGAGGAATTCTGACCCCATATCGACGAGCTGTAGCCGGTCGTCGACTGTGGCGATAGAATTATGATCTTCGATGCTTTCGATAAATGCCTGTTCCCAAAGCATGGAAGCGCAAAGCTCGAATGCATCTGTCTTGAATTCTCGAGAGATTCGCTTATCGCGTATAAATTGGAGTGCCACCATTTCATAGAACATTAAACTGTCTTTGTCTATGCTGCCGAACTGTTTGGGTGCTTGATAATAGTCTTCAAAGACATCGTGTACTCGAAGGCCGGGTATATTGGCCCGTTTGTCGACTATTTGCTGAAAGCTATCTTCGATCTCGCTCCGCAGCAAAGTAAATGCAAATTGTGCATTGGTTTTTTCTGTATGCCGGCGTAGCTCGATCTCAGACATAGTTTGTGTATTATATAACCTTATATATAATTATGCAATAG
>DASWXM010000029.1:0-35684 GCA_036405515.1 Saccharimonadales bacterium (SeqCode)
GCTGTGCAGATGATTCAGCATGAGCTCGACTCGACGATTGTACTTTCGCGTGCGGTGGCTGCACAAGGCATCCGTCCAGCGGTTGATATTCTGGCTTCCAAGTCCAGCCTCCTCACACCGGAAGTCGTGGGTGAGCGACACTATGACCTGGCAACTCGTGCGACAGCAATCTTGCAGAAGTACGAATCCCTCAAAGGCATTATCGCTATCATCGGTGAATCTGAGCTTTCGGCGGAAGACCGTGATGACTACAGCAAAGCCAAACAGCTGATAGAATTTTTTAAGCAGCGCTTCAACGTGATGTACAAAGTAACTGGTGTCGAAGGTGAACACATGACCCGTGAGCAGACGCTTGATGGTGTCGAGGCGATTATCGGCAAAACAGAAGAAAAGGACAAAGCAGCGGAGGAGAAGCCAGCCGAAGCAGCTGAAAAACCGGCCGAGCAACCAGAGCCTGCGTCTGAGGAGAAATAGTGACCGACGAACACGGTAAACCAATTATGGCACTGAAAGTCTACGCGCCATTCCAGGTGTATTTCGAAGGTGAGGCGTATAGTGTCAGTGCGGTAAACGGCACGGGGCCATTCGATATTCTGCCACGCCATCATAACTTTCTTTGTATGCTGGTGCCTTGCGAACTTAAGATTGTCGGGCCAAAAGGCGAGAAGACTATCAAGATTCACCGCGCCCTCATGCATGTTGAGGCAGACCGCGTGGTTGTCTTTATGGATGTCTAGCCAGCGACGAAGTAGTCGAAAGCAAAGGTCTGGTTTCCGGGTGCAGCGGCTACGGTGCAGATGCTGAATCCGGAATTGTCGCGATCGACATAGTATTGAGTCTTACCGGCAGCATTGCCGATAGGGCTTACGATCACGTGTGGGCGGGTATTGAACGCTTGCCTGAAAGTGATCCGAGTAAAGCAGCCAGCTGATGGATTGTTGCCAGTTCGGACATTCACCGTACCACTGGTGTCTGAGCCGCTAATTGATGCGCTGCCGCCATTGCCGAGCGCAGAGCCGTTTGAGCGGCCTGGTGTTGGGCCGGTAAAGCTGAGATGGTTTGGAATCTGCAGTACCGCATTGCCACTGAGTGTTAAGCGTGAGACGGTGAGTTGTGAAGCAGTCACGGCGCCATTGAGTGATGTGGTGCCTGATACGCTAAGGTTGCGCATTGTTGTGCTGCCTTGTATGGCAGCGTCGCCGCTTACTTCGAGCTTGTTGATTCGTGTGTCGGCAAGCTCCGATGAGCCGGAGATCCGCAGGCTTGTGCCTTGTATGCTGCCACCAGTCTGGAAATTACCGGCAACGCTCAGGCCGCCACGCATCAGGGTCTGACCAGCGATGGTTGCGTTACCCTGAATAGTAAGTGTTTGTGATGAGCTGCCGATTGAGGCATTTGTTTTTGACAGCTGCTTAAGTGCTTCTTCGGTGAGTTCTTGTGTGCCGACGGTTGCTTCTGGGGCTGGTTTTTGACTATTAAGGTAGCCGACAAACACTACGGCTCCTGCAATCACACAGATTAGTACGAAAAACAGAAAATACACATTCGCCCGACGGAAAAACCGCCTGAGTGGCGACACTTTCTTTTCATCCGGGTGCTCGGCTGGCTTGCTCGCCGCTTGTGCGGCTTGCTCTTCTTCCAGATCATCCGGTGTACGACTCAAGGCATCAGCAGGCGCTTGATCCACCTCATGTGATGTATCATCCTGCACTTTTGCTGGAGAGTCCGCAGGGGTTTCTTCGTTATTTGGTTTCTTGTCGTCTGGTTCCATAATTTCTATGTATTACACTGATGCCATCGATACGCGAGTTGTAACTTTTGTAACGATAAGCAATAATATATACATATAGCTTATGCGAAAACGGGGACTGTGGCAATACGTAATGCTTATGCTGCTGATGGCAGTAATGGTTGGTGCTGGCGTGCAGCCAGTATTTGCCACGTCTAGCTCTCGTTCAGACAACTATGAAGTCACCGAGATGAAATTTGGTGCCGGCTCAGCGCTTGAGAGCTGCTCAAGTAGCTACTGTGCCCAAGTATCGATCGGTGAAGCGGCACTAGGAAGTGCGGAAAATCCTGTGCACAAGGCAGAGTTTGGCTCTGTTACACCAGGTGAGCCAATGCTTGAGGTCATTGTCGATCCGGGTGAGTCAAATCTCGGAAAGTTGACGACTGAGCATACCGCGACCAAGACGATGGTTGTCCGGGTGCGTAATTACTTGAGTAATGGCTATACACTCCAAGTAGTCGGTACGCCACCAAAGTACGGCGATCATACGCTTGGCGCAATGGCTTCACCAGGTGCTGCCGACCCTGGCACTGAGCAGTTTGGTATCAATGCCGTCGCCAATACTTCGCCAGAGGTTGGTGCGCAGCCACAACAAGTACCGTCGGTACAGACAAGCTTTGGCGAGCTTGATCCTAGCTATAATACGCCGAATCAATTCATGTATCAGAGTGGCGACGAGATCGCGCGCAGCCTCAAAGAGTCGGGACGCACCGACTATACGATCAGCATGATCGTAAATATTGCCAATGACACGCCAGCGGGTGATTACGCGAGTGATTTTTCAGCTGTAGTTGTGCCGGTTTTTTAGCTGAAATTTAGGTAAATAATCTGCAAAATAAAAAAAGTTGTGGAAAAGTCTATTTTGCCTATTGCGCAAGCTATCCCGCTAGTGCTACAATGCGCATGTACCTCCTAAAAAAGGGATAATATAAAACAAACAAATAAGGAGATATACAAACATGTATACACTCAAGTCGATTGCTCAGCGTAGCACGATGTTGGGGGCAGCAGCAGCGTTGATCGTTGCAGCAGTAGTGCCTGCAGCGTCGGTATTCGCTGATGCATTGAACCCGCTGACGGAGCGCTCGTTGCTTCTCAGCTCGTCTGCGCCTGGATATCAGGATACGGACGGTTCAGGAAACTCTGAGACCACGCTCAATGCGAATGGTGAAACATTTGCAGTTCCAGGGTCTGGTCCGAATGGTAAGAAGACTGGTGAGACCTTTACCTTTAAGGTAAGCTCTACTTCGCCACCAGATGTAAAGGGTATAAGTTTCCAGTACTGTACAACAGCTGCTGGTTCATGTAAGGCACCTGGTAATAACACTGGTGATGCCCGTGATTCTGATCGCCAGGTTAACACTGGTCCAACGGGTGGCCATGCGAACGGAACATCTGACCTTGACATCGTTGGCTCGTTCACTGAGGGTGCAGCTGCCGGTCAGTTCCAGGTACTAAAGAACGGAAACCCAGTGACTGGATGGTCATTCACAACTCTCAATGCCGAAGACAACGGATGGATTGATCCAGTAGGAGGCGGTGCGCATGAGGTTGGTCTGACTGGTAAGAATAACTATATTTACCTTACCAATGCAGCAGGCGAAACTTTCAGTGCCGGTGACGAAGTACAAGTTGTCTTTAAGGCATCAACTTCAAATTACATCACTAACCCTGGTTATGGTTCATTCTTCGTAAAGATTAATACCTATGACACAGACGACGCGACCGACGCATCTAGCACCGACGGTGATGCTGGCGACGGTAGCCAAGGTTTCACACAGATTACACCACTCGCTACTAACAACCACGTTATTGATGGTGGTGTAACAGTAGCGAACGTCATGACTGACTCAATCCATATCACTACAAAGGTGCTGGAAACGATGTCATTCTCAGTTGGTACACGCAACCGTGATACGGTAGTAGTTGATTGTACTCCTATCAATGTCCAAACAGGTTGTGAAGGATCAGGTTCGGTACACGGTCCATGTGATCCTATTCAGCAAATTAATAACAACCGTCTCCAATTGGGTGACCAAAACGCAGAGTTCTCACTTGATACTCGTAAAGCATACGATGTCCACTCATATTGGCGACTCAGCTCTAACTCATCTGGCGGTGCGACAGTGTACTACTCGGGTAATACACTTGCCAACACTGTGGGTGACGAAATTGCCGAGATGGCAACAGAACAAGTAAGTACTCCTGGTATACCTCAGTTTGGTCTTGCCTACGGTAATCTTGCTGGCGACACACTTGCTGGCGACTTCGGTGGCTCAGCTCCAACGATTGCACCATTTGATCTTGGCACTGATCCTGCAAGTGCAGACTACAACGAAGCGGGTGCTGCTACAACGATCGACAACGGTGCCGGTGGTGCTGGTACGGCAAAGTTTAAGTTCCTCAAGAGTAGCTCGACAGTTCCAGAGCCAATTGCTCAGCAGAATGAAGAAGTTATCTCTTGTGCAACTGCAAAGATGCGCTACGTAGCAAACATCGGTGCAGATACCCCAGCTGGTGTCTACACTACAAAGATTAACTACCTTGCAGCCCCACAGTACTAAGATTTAGTAACGGCGGAAGGTTCTTATATCAAGCAATCGGTCTCGAAATGAGGCCGATTGCTTTATTGTAAATTACTCCCAGTTAGTTGCATGTTTGACATTTGTTTTGTATTACATCACCTTTCAGATATACTTGTTAATAACGATTATGGTAAAGAATCTTTTGCAATACTTACGAAAATCTCGAATGTTACTGTCGCCACAGGTTCGGGTAAAACAGCAGCAACGCACAAGTCTTGCGTATCGCAGATCTGTTCGCTCCGCAGCATTTACGATCATTGAGCTTCTTGCGGTGATCGTTGTGATTGCTATTTTGGCGGCAATCTCTATTGTTGCTTACAATGGTGTACAAACTCGTGCGGCATCGACCTTACTGCAATCTGACCTCAGAAGTGCGGGGACACAGCTTGGTGTTAAGCAGGCCGATAGTGGAACTTATCCAAGCCCGTCTTTGCCAAGTGACATTAAAAAGAGCGAGAGTACCAGCTTTCAATACACTTCAGACGGCACGAGCTATTGTTTGACTGGGGTATCAAGTCGTTCGGGTGTACCGGCGTTTATGATTTCCAGCGACAGCCCATCTGTTCGTCAAGGCGTTTGCTCCGGTCATACACCACCGTCGAGCGGTGGTACTATTGCAAACGGTGACTATATGCAGACTGTCACGGCTGCCAACTGCCCATCAAGCCGCACGATGGTAGTTGATGCGCGAGATAGCCGTACATACTGGATACAAAAACTTGCCGATAATAAATGTTGGATGCTGACGAATTTAGCATATGCTGGTGGAGGAACTAATACATACGGTGATGTAAAAACAATTACTAACTCCAATACAGTTAGCTCCACAGTGCCGTACTATATGATCCCTACCGGCGCCAGTCCGACGACAAACCCAACGCAGCCATCTACTTCTACTGATGGCACTGGTCAATATGGCTACTTATATAACTGGTGCGCAGCGATGGGTGCGCAGACAGCTACTGCGGCATGTTCTGTCGTAAACTCGGCATCAGCTCCCGATACTAATGTCTCTGTTTGCCCGGCAAATTGGCGACTGCCAAGTGGCAATAGCGGTGGTGAAATCCAAGCACTTAATAGTGCAGTAAACAGTGGGCTTACTAATACAGATGCTGGCCTTCGTAATAGTTGGCAAGCACAGCGTGGTGGCTATTGGTATGGCATATTCTATTCGGCAGGTGCACATGGTCACTACTGGACATCAACGCCTGTAGCGACTAACTCCAACAATGCGTATTCACTCTATTTCTACAGCTCATACGTTGACACCGGCTATGACGACTTGAAGTACGAAGGGAGAGCGCTCCGCTGCGTAGCAGTATAAAAGGATATCTATTAGCATAATACATGTTCTTTAGTACAATATAGTTACTATGCGTCATAAGTTAGTTCGGTTGCACGCGCGCATCTTCTCTCTCCGTAGTCTATGGACTGAGGAACTTTTGGCGCTGCTTCTTGTGCTGTTTGTCTTTGTTGCTCCCGCATCTGCAGCCATGCGTATGCAAGAACGTAGCCTTTATATGAATAGTGCTTTGCCTGGCGCTACAACATCATATAAAGTCTCATTTCGCTATATGACGCCGCTACCGGTAGGGTCGGTGGATATGCTGTTTTGTAGTGATCCGATACCATATCATCCATGTGTGGCACCTACTGGCTTAGATGTGTCACAGGCAGTGCTTAGCAATCAGAGCGGTGAGACTGGATTTTCTATCGGCGCACAGTCGACAAACCACATCGTTTTAACTCGACCCCCTACGCTGATTGCGGGTGTCGGTGCATCGTATTCGTTTGACAATATCAAGAACCCTACTGATACGAGTCAGGCCTTTTCGATACGCCTCAGGAGTCACTCAACTACTGACGCTTCGGGTCCACAGATTGACTTTGGCTCAGTGCGAGGGCAGGTAACGGCACCGATTACACTTGAGACGCAGGTACCACCAATGCTGATCTTTTGTGCAGCCGGTGAAGTGACGGAGAACTGTACGAGTACAAATGAAAATTACTATAGCGAGATGGGTGAATTGAGCCATAAGTCGACTCTAACAGCGCAGTCACAGATGGCAGTTGGTACGAATGCATCTGGCGGATTCGCCATCACGGCAAATGGTGGCTCGATGAGCGCCGGCAGTAGCGTCATTGATAATATCAGCGCTCCATCGGAGAGTAAGCAGGGCAGTAACCAATTTGGCATTAACCTGGTTGCCAATTCTGCGCCCACTGTCGGGCAGAATCCTGAAGGTATATGGGCAAATGCTGTCGCTTCACCCGACTACTCTATTCCAGACAGGTATAAGTATGTACCGGGCGATGTGATTGCTTACTCACCAAATGTGAGCCTGATGAAGAAATTCACGGTGAGCTATGTTGTAAACTCTCGAGAAGACTTGCGTCCTGGTGTGTATAGCACAACGATTACCTACATAGCCAGCGGGCGTTTTTAGTGGTACAATACGGCTTATACTTATAGGAAAGAAAAGAGTGAGGGGAAGAGGAATAGTGAAACGCTTCAAGAATATTGTATTTGCCGCGCTTGCGGTTATTGTGGCAGCATCATATGGCGTACCATCACTGCCGGCATCGGCAGTATCATCAGCATCGCTTAGTATTGTGCCGAAAAAGAGCTATACGATTAGCCCAGGTAAATCTGTAAAAGATACACTTGTTATTCGTAACCTCGACCGTGACGTCCCTCTCTCTTTAAATCTTCGAGTCATTGATTTTACCTACACAGATGACGGCGGTACTCCAAAACTAATGCTTGATGAAGATGCGCCCCAGACTACATGGTCACTCAAGCCATTTCTTACAGTACCGAAGACAGTGACTATTCCACCACTCGAGAGCCGTACGCTCAATATGTCAGTAGCAATCCCAGCTGGTCATGGCGCAGGTAGCTACTATAGTGCAATCGTTTATTCTTCTGGATCATCTGATGGAGGAAATGTCGGCTTGAGCGCGTCTGGTGTCACACTAGTCTTCACTCAGATACCCGGTAAAGTCAAAGAAGATCTAAAGCTCGAACAATTTGGTGCCTACAAGACGCAAACGCAGACCAGTAAGGCAGGCTATACATTCTTTGCTACGGATGAGCCGCAAGTCATGGCCTATACTTTAAAGAACGGAGGCAATGTTACTGAAGCTCCATCGGGCAGTATTACAATTCGTGGATTATTTGGGAATGAGCGAGTGATTGGTGACGTGAATCCAAATAGCTCGCTTGCATTGATTGGACAGACGCGTACCTTTACGAGCTGTATACAGCTTGATGCTCAAGAGGTAGAATTTAGCGGTACCAAGACAAAAACACATAAGTGTGTATCTCCAGGACTATGGCCAGGATTCTATACTGCATCACTCGACCTTTACTATGGACAGAATGGTAATGCGACACATGAAGTAAAGGGAACGGCTTCTTTCCTCTATCTTCCATGGTGGTTTATCCTCGTAGCGCTGATAGTGATCCTCGCTGTTTCGTACTACATTTGGAAGATTTACAACGCGATCCGTGCTAAGTTTGGCATCCGTCCACGTAGTTCATCACGCCGACGTCGCTAGGCATATATAAGGTTGGCGTGGCCCTTCTTTGCAAGTGTCACGCCTCCGCGGTACAATAACCATAAGTATGATGAAACACATGTCTTATTCAGGTATGAGATACACTCTCCTAGGAATCATAGGCATATTGCTGCTTGCACTCTTTGTTACGGTTTCATCGACATTTGCTATCAATGCATTGCCAACACCTGATCCAAAGCCTGGATCATACGGCCTTGAGGCAGTAAAGATGAAAGCTCCACCGAAACGAGGGGCGACTATCACAGTTCCTGGTAATGGTGCGTCATTTGGAAAAACGCCTACTACGGTGAGCGGTATTTGCCCGACTAGTCTCCTTGTGCAGGTGTACAACAATGGTGTCATGGCCGGTGCCGTGATGTGTCGAGGGGGTAGTTTCAGCTTGCAGGTGAGTCTTTTCCCGGGACGAAATGAACTGAGCGCGCTTGTATTTGATGAGCTTGGTCAGGAAGGGCCAAAGTCAAATACAGTGAGAGTCACCTATCGAGATGCCGACTTCATCTCGTTTGGCGAAGTAATGACACTGACTAGCTCGTATGGTCGCCGATCAGCACCGGCAGGAGATAGGTTGACATGGCCATTGCAGCTTTCGGGCGGTACGGGGCCATATGCATTTAGTATCGACTGGGGTGATGGCAGTGAGCCAGAGCTCAAGAGCCAAGCGCTTGCTGGTGTGATCAACATCAATCATGTGTACAAGAAGGCCGGTATCTACATCATCAATGTGCGAGTCACTGACTCCAAGGGTGTGAGCGCATTTATCCAGCTAATTGCCGTAGCGAATGGCAAAGTTGATGGCGATACAGGCTCGCAGAAACCTGCAGAGGAAAAAACTGCGACCGCAAAACCGGAAATTCTCTGGATACCGACAATCATACTGTTTATTTTGCTGCTTCCAACCTACTGGCTTGGTCGTCGAAGTATGTTGATTTCAATCCGCAACAAAATGCTCAAAGAGCGTGATAGCTACCAGCAGAATAATAAGCAATAGTACTCTGTGGAAAACTATTTAAAATAGTAGTTGACAAGCATTAGCGTTGCTGTGATATAATCAACGTGTCAACGGACAAAATAAATACAATCTTTAAAAAGAGGTATGAGAAGGAGAAAAAGGGAATGGGATCCTTTAAATTAGCATTTCAACGGCAGTATCGCTATGTTATAGCGGCAGCTGCACTGCTTTTGGTGGTAGTAATGCCGGCAATTGTATCAGCGGAGCAAGTAACAGATCGCTCGGTCGAACTGAGCAATTCATCAAAAACAATGACTGGGGTAACTTACATCACTCAGTTTACGACAATCGGGTCTGCGACAGGATTCGTGATTGATTTTTGTAGCAATTCACCGCTGATTGGGCAGACGTGTACGCCGCCTCCTGGCTTGAGCGTGAGTGCTGCAACAAGTAGCGACTCTACAAAAGATGTTACGGAAACGACAGCGAATAAATTCGTCGGCACTAAGACAATGACAACTCCAGGTGCTCAGACAATCACGCTTGCGGGCGTGACAAATCCGACCAATGCCGGAACAATTTACGCACGTATCCTTACCTTTAATAATGGGGATGAGCAGGATTACGACTCGGGAACCCCTGGTGCGTATGTTGATAGCGGTAGTGTTGCGCTCTCAATCACCGATACGGTTGGCGTTTCCGGTGCTGTGCTTGAGACGATGACCTTTTGTGTTGCTGGTGCTGCAATTTCAGCAGATTGCGGTGATGCAGCGTCTAACCCACCAGTTTTGGCACTTGGTGAAGGCAACCCTAAAGCTTTGAGCACAAGTGCTGTTAGCTCTGGCAACATCTACGCACAAATCTCTACCAATGCAGCCAAGGGAGCTGTCGTTCGATTAAAGAGTGATGCAACTGGTTGTGGTGGGCTGCTACTGACTGGCGGCACAGGATGTCATATTGCACCACAGAATGATGAAGGGCAAGTGGCAGACTTTGCTGCAAATAATGCTCTGTTTGGCCTAAAGGCTAGTGGTGCAGGTAACTTCGTAGCAGCTGGCGACTATAATAACACTCGTTACTTCATCAACTACGTAAATGGTGATGCTACGGGCGTGACAAGTGTCTACGGAGACCCTGTGCTTAATACAAGCGGTGGGCCGATTAACAACGCTAACGCGACACTAACCTTCGGCGCTGGTATTACCAACACTACTCCGGCTGGTCTCTATGCGACTGATCTAAGTCTTATTGCAACTGGTACTTTCTAGTTTTACTAAAAACATACCTCTGCTTCGCAGTAAAACACTCCTCAACATGTGAGGAGTGTTTTTATAGCGTAAGCTGATTTGCAAACATAAGCACATCTGTTATATTTAGAATAACTACATAAAAAGGAGACGTGTGTGTTGGTAAAGCGATGGTTCGGGCAGGCTGCTCGAGTAGGTATGATTATGGCGTTAATGATGGTTGCAGCTGCTGTATTGCATATGCCAACTGCCTCAGCAAAGACAGCAAACACGATTAAAGTGTCTCCGGTGCGTACCGATCTTCAGATTGCACCAGGAAAGAGTCAGACAATTCAGATGACAGTGACAAATCTCACAAACTCTCCAATCACGATCCATCCAGCTCAAAATGACTTTGTTGCTGGCGATGAAGCTGGTGGTCCAGCGCTTATTCTTGATGAGAACAAAGAGGCGCCAACCCATAGTCTCAAGCGCTTTATGGAGCCTTTGAAGGATGTGACAATCCCGGCGAAGCAGGCGAAGAATATCAAAGTGCGCATTAACGTACCAGCAAATGCACAAGCAGGTGGTTATTTTGGTGCGATTCGCTTTGCGCCATCAAATCCTGATGAAGGCGGGCAGGTAAATCTGGCGCCAAGTGTCGCATCACTTATCCTTTTGACGGTGCCTGGTGACTTGGTAGAGAATCTTGAGATGACTGACTTCGACGTCCAGCAAGACGGTCGCTCTAATAGTCTATTTGTCACTCCAAAGGACCTGCAAGCATCGGTGCGCTTTAAGAGCCTCGGTAACGTACAAGTTGGACCGTTTGGCAAAGTGTCGGTTAAGCAAGGTGACAGGGTAGTATATGAATCTGACTTTAATATCCGCACACCACGTGATATGGTGCTTCCTGACAGCGCCCGCCGTTGGTCGGTACCGCTGAAAGATATCGGTGAGTTCGGACGCTATACAGTACATGCAACCTTCACCTATGGTAAAGAAAACAAAACAATTGAGATAGAAAAGTCATTTTGGGTGATCCCGCAGTACGTCTTTATCATCGCTATCGTGTTAGCTGCTGCATTGATCGCTGCGATCGTCTTTGGTGTATTCTACTTCCGCAAGCGTCGTGCTCGTCGATCACGCAAATACGGTACTCATCACCGTAGGTAATCATGCTACAGTATCTTACTTCGAGTGAAGACAATACTATTATTGATGCCGGCCAATTGACACAGTCGGGTTGGGTGCGCTCTGAGCGACCAACTGACGACGAAAAAGCAATATTGATTGAGCTTGGTATCGACTCGGATATCTTGGCCGACGCACTCGACCCACATGAGGTACCGCGTGTCGAGCTAGAAGATGGCTGGACGTACTTTATCACGCGTCTTCCTGATACTGATGATGAATTCAATGATTTCACAACACCAATTCTCTTTGCACTTGGGAAAGATGCAACTGTCACAGTAAGTCGTGACAGTCTCGGTCGTCTGTGGCAGCCATTTATCGATAAAACAACGATTGATACTAAACAGCAAACGACGCTGCTCATGCTGATGATTGATTCTATCATCGTGCAGTATCAGCGTCGTGTGGCGACGATTAATCGACAAATGCGGGCCGCAACCAGTGACGTGAGTAATCTTGGCGCAAAAGATATCGCGACATTGTCGGAATATGAGCGAAAGCTCAATGATTATCTCGATGCGATCATCCCTACCAACACTGCAGTCGAAAAGTTGCTGAGTGGCAAACTGCTTCGACTGCGTGAAGATGATAAAGATATGGTGGAAGATCTTTCGATCGATCTTGAGCAATTGATTGCACGGTGTAAATCGTTGCTTCGTACGATCACGAATGTCCGCGATAGTTATCGTGCGGTGATGGATACGAAGTTGAACGAAACGATTCGATTACTCACAGTGATCACGCTGGCGCTGACAATCCCCACGATGCTTGCCGGATTATTCGGCATGAATGTACCGGTGCCGTTTAGCGAAAGTGGTGAGGCTTTCTGGGGGATTGTCGCGATAAGCGTGCTTTGCGCGTTAGTCTTTAGCTTTTATTTCCTTCGAAAAAGGTGAGAGAACTAATAGATAAAGCTGCCAAATGTGCCAGGGCTAACGGTACGTTCGTTGTAGTTGCCGGCCTGGTAGTTCCAACCCATCTCGGATACAACGTAGGTGCCATCTTTGTTTACACTTTCAACGTAGGCAACATGGCCGTCAGTCACGGCTACTGCGCCAACGCGTGGTGTTGAGCCGGTACTCTTGCCTTCCGCCTGTGCAGCGCTGATCCAGTTGTAACCAGCATTACCGTAGATACGTACATCTGGGCGCTTGCTGTGTACATAGTCTGTGCACCACATACCATTTCCGACATAGTAACTACTCGAATTTACAGGTGCCGTAGTGTATTGTCGAGTTGTATATATTGCTGCAGGTGCGCTCGCTTGTGCTTGGTAGCTCGCGAAGCGGTTCTTTAGCTTTTCTTTCTTGGCTGGGATACGGACTTTATCTCCGATATCAATCATGTCTGGATTGATAATACTCTTATTGGCATTAAAAAGCCGTGTATAAGTAGTCTTGTATTTTTTGGCAATTGACGTCAGTGTGTCGCCTGCTTTGACGGTGACTACAACCGTTTTCTTCTCTTTAGTTTTACTCGTTGCCTCTGTTTTGGCTGAGGCCGAGTCGGCTCCGAAGAGCACAAGTGTACTCATGGCGCCGAGCGCCACCAGTAGTGATAGACGTTTCATATTCCTCCTTATATTCCGCCTTCGCAGCGTCGTCTGATATTGTACGAAAGCGTTTGTGAGTTTTACACACATTCGATGTGCAAAAAACACAAAGACAATCCTATCGATTGTGGGTAGACCAGTCAATCATATTGTCAGGATAATGCAAGTTTACTGAGGTAGATATATGTTTTAGAATTAACAA
This sequence comes from Saccharimonadales bacterium (SeqCode), assembly GCA_036405515.1. Classification (GTDB taxonomy): domain Bacteria; phylum Patescibacteriota; class Saccharimonadia; order Saccharimonadales; family Saccharimonadaceae; genus JASLCR01. The sequence goes on from DASWXM010000029.1 coordinate 13,080, forward strand.
CAAATTGAAAATAGTGGCATAATGCTCATGCGAGACACTAGACAAAACATACTTGACATACTTTTCATACTTCATCTATAATATATAGTATGCATCACAAACTTCATGGCAAAAAACTTTATGGGACTGCGACCGTTGGTACAAAAGGCCAAATCGTTATTCCTGCCGATGCCAGAGAAGAATTGGGTATCGCACCGGGCGATAAGTTGTATATTGCTGGATCTCCTGAGAAGAAAGTATTTTTCTGCCTCAAAGAAGAGCAGCTGCGTATGCTTATCGAACAACTGACAAATGATGTCGAAGCCGCGAGCGAACTTATTAATAACAGTAAATAAAGGAACATATAATGCATCACCATCTTAGCCTCCGTGGCAAGTTAGTTATTATGCTGTCAGTCATGGCCAGCCTGTTTTTGGTTGCGCTTGATCAAACGATTATCTCGACAGCGCTTGGAAAGATCGTTGAAGATTTTCACGCCTTCGATTCACTCAGCTGGATTGTCACTGCATATCTTCTTACAACAACCGTGACTGTCCCAATTGCCGGTAAGCTTTCTGACCTATTTGGCCGCCGGACATTACTCCTCATAGGTGTGAGCATATTTGCACTTGGATCACTGGCGAGCGGTATGGCAGGTGATGCGACTGGCCTGATCTTTGCCCGTGCCTTCCAGGGTATTGGTGGTGGTATTATTACAGCCAATGCCTTTACGATTATTGGTGACCTTTTCGCCGCTCGTGAAAGAGGTCGATGGCAAGGCCTTTTCGGTGCGGTATTTGGTCTAAGTTCGGTAATTGGTCCGCTGCTCGGTGGCTGGCTAACTGATGGCCACGGAATTTTTGGTATTACTACTGACTGGCGTTGGACATTCTATATTAATGTGCCGATTGCAATCGTTGCCTTTATCTTGATTGCTATTTACTGTCCACCACTTCGTCACGATAAAAAACCACGTGTTGACTACTCTGGTGCTGCACTGCTGACTGTTGCACTCGCAACATTGGTTCTTGCTGTTGATAACACTGAAATGATTTTCAAAGACTTTCTTGATGCAACCGGTATGTCACTTGGCGTATTGCGTGTAATTATGTTTGCTATCGTTGCACTTGCGACCGCAGGATTCCTATGGGTAGAGCGACGTGCTCAAGAGCCGATTTTGCCGCTTACTTTCTTTAAGAACCGTAACTTCGTGCTAATCATGGGTATCGCGACACTGTTCGGCTCGGCGTTTATGGGTGCAATCCTGTACCTTACTCAGTTTAATCAGCAGGTATTTGGCGCAACACCGACAGAATCCGGCTTGATGCTTCTGCCAATGATCGTAGGTCTAATGGCAAGCTCGATTACGTCAGGCCGTATTATTTCAAAAACAGGTCGGTACAAGATATTTATGCAGGTCGGCATCGTAGTGGCAACAATTATGATTGGTCTGCTTACTACACTTACTCCTGAGAGTGAGTATATATATGAGGCGGTAATCATGCTTATCCTCGGCCTTGGTCTTGGTGTAGTGATGCCGGTTATGAACCTTGCAGTGCAAAATGAGTTTAAGCAACATGATATTGGTGTCGCAACAAGCTCAAGCCAGCTCTTTAGAAGCCTTGGCTCAACGATCGGTATTGCAGTCTTTGGCGCGCTTCTTACGACAGGAATTACGTCACATATTGGTACAAACATGACTGAGAGTGACCCATATGTTAAGACCCTTGCAAGTAGCCCTGCTGCAAAGCAGATTGGTGATCTGAATGATTCAAATACGCTGCTTAATCTTAATATGCCTGACACAAAGCAAAAGATCACTGATGAATTTAAAAAAGGTACGAGCAGTCTCCCGGCTCCGGTGAAAGAGCAAGCTGAGAAAACGTTCACTAACAACCAGAATGAATTTGCGAGCAAGGTGACTCACGCATTTAGTAGTAGCCTTCAACGTATTTTCCAGACATCAACGATACTAATGCTTGGTGCGGCAATCCTCGTCTTTAGTTTGAAAGAAAAGCCGCTTCGCGCTGCCTCATCAGATACCGCACCTGGTCTGGAATAAAATCCGCATTGTTTCTCTCAGATAAATACTGAAATAACCGGTATCTGAGATACAATAAAGCTAGATATGAATAGGGCCTTTCTTCAAAAAGTACTACTTGCCATTGTTGCGTGCACTGTATTATTGACAAGCTCGGCTTATGCTGACGTCAAAGACCTTACTGTTGATACGGGCTGCTCTAAACTACCGTCGTATACGGGTGTGTTGGCTGTAGAAAAAGGCAACTATGATGTGTATGTACGTCTAGCAAAACGTGGGGAGAAAGCAAAGGTTTCCACCTACACTCAGGCTGTGCTGCAGGAGTATGGTGAGTGCGACCAAGTCGGCACCGTGACTGCTACGGGCGATCAGTGGACGAAAGCTGGCGTGATACATGTGGATGCGACGCAGGATTATACTTTGCAGCTATCTTCAACTGCACTGGCAAAGATACCCGACGCCAATCGACCGTCAATTATGCTTGTTCCACAGAATGGCAACACAATCTGCCATCCCACCGATGAGTGCTATGTTACGATATCCGGAGAAAAAGGGTACGTACGGCCAATCGGCACACTGCTTAACCAAGACTCTCTACATGCGATGACCGTAAAAGATCCGGCAACTGACAAGATTAAAACTGTCCGATACTACACCGACGGCGTACTTGTCTATACAGCTGCGACCTTTCAACCATTTGATGAGCGTTACATAGAGTATGGTGGACAGTCACTCACTCGGGTTGTTGTGTATGCATCGGGGCAGCAGGCCGTGGTTGAAACGGAAGCTCCAATAACATTCCAGGGTAATTTCGGAAATTTTCTGTTTAGGACGGCGCAGCGATACCCAAAAGCTCTAATGTTCTTATTCTGGCTTTGTATCGGCCTAGTTGTCTCATTCTTACTGCTTCTGATTGCTCGTGCTTTAAAGCGTCGACAAGATGATAGGGTGCATCATGGGTTTGCCCAGGAGCACCGTTTGAATTTTATCGAAAAAGCCATCTATTTTATACAAGCACAGCGCTTTATGAAATGGGTACGATTGGTGGCGCTCGGAGGGCTCACGCTCGCGGGGGTCGGAGTGCTGATCGTTGTGACAAGTAGCTACCTGCTTCAGATTATCAGTGTTGATGGACATAGTATGGAAAAGACCTACTTTACCGGCAATAATGTACTAGTCAACAAAGTCCCCAAGACGTTGTCGGTGCTAAACGGCCGGGAATATTTGCCAGAGCGCGGAGAGGTGGTTATTGTCAGGGCGTCATTTGGCAATGCAATACTTTCGGGAGAAGACAATACCGATCTTACTCTGATTAAGCGTGTGATTGCACTTCCAGGTGAACGAGTGTCAATCAAAAACGGAGAACTCAAAGTTTATAATGGGCGCAATCCTGAAGGTTTCTCGCCAGATAAGGGTAGTCCATGGGAGGGTCAGATGACACCAGACGAAAAAACGGAGAGTATAGATATACAGCTTGGTCCAAGCGAGATATTTGTCAGTGGCGATAATCGTCCTGCGTCGATAGATTCACGATTTAATGGACCAATCGCTACAAGGGAAATTATAGGGGTAGTGGTCGCAAAACTGTAGCAGTAATCACAATTCCGCGGTATACTGCTTATGAATGATTGCGCATTATGCTAAGCGCTCAGAGGGTGAGCAATTTGAAGAGGCATCTCCGTCACTGAAAAGTGGCGTATGGGTAAATGCGACCAAAGTCGACAAAATAGAGCTTGCAGAACTCACTAAGAAATACCAGCTCGATGGGAATATCTTGCGCGATGTGCATGACAGTGATGAGCTGCCACGACTTGAGTTTTCGAACGATGCAGCATATGTTTTCTTGCGGCTTCCGCATCTCGCTCGCTCGGGTCGTGTCGGTGCAATGCCACTACTATGTGTCGTCAAGGATCATCAGTTCTTTACAATCTCAACAGCTGAGACGATTTCTCTTGATCTCGTAATGCAGTCGACTGTTCCAAAGACGACAAGCGACACACATGTATTGCTTCTTGGTGTGATTGCAAGTAGTGTTGCAGAATTTGAAGAGCTCATCACGCATACGGCACGAAGTATTACTGATACGGCAAATCGTCTCAAGACACATGAAGTAACGAATCATGACTTTATTCATTTTGTCACGGTAGAACACAACCTCAATGCTTGCAAAATGAATCTAGAAAGTACGCTTACGATGGTAATGCGACTTCGTGACAATACGCGTGAGTTTTTGACCGAGGAAGATTTTGAGGCACTTGATGACGTTCGCTTGCACATACAGCAATTACTTGCAGCAATTACCTCACATACACAATCAGTGGCCAGTATTCGCAATGCCTACAGTACGATTGCAAATAATAAGCTAAACCAGCGCATGAAAACACTGACGATTCTAACGGTGCTGATTACCCTACCAAATGTTGTCTATGGAATGTACGGCATGAACGTGACTCTACCTTTTGAGAAGGAGCCGTGGGCGTATTTTGGTATTGTTTCTATAACGGTTGTGTTGACCGCTCTTGTCTTTATTGTCGCGAAGGCAAGGGGCTACTTTAAGTAGATTTTACCTCTGGCATAAATGGCATATGCTTGACTCAAAATAGCTAAACAAGTACGATAGTATTTGTGTTTTCCGGCGTAAACACCAAAATTACTAACATTTACTAGTGATACGCGCACGGAAGACAGGAGCATAAATCACATGCCAATCCAAATCTCTTTTGTTCCATCAAGGAGCAAAAAAGTTGCGGTGGATGTGGTGCCTGCCGAATGGCAAACGTATATTGAGCACTAAGATGCTCGCATCCAAAATAAAATACCACCCCAAGGCACCGGGGTGGTATTTTTAATGTTGCGGTATTATTTCTTGTCTTTTGAAGTTTCTTCTTTTAGCAGGCCAGCTTCCTTGAGCGCTGGCTGTATGATGAGAGTATCGAATGCCTCGGCATCTCCCCATACTTCGTTGCCTTGTTTGCTATTAGCATCAACTAATTTACCATCGAGCACTTTTTGATTAATCTTCTTGCCGTTGAGGAAGAATGTCGGAGTACCGTCGACACCTACTTTCTGACCAAGTGCTTGATCGAAGGAAATCTTGGCGTTGATTTGGTCAATTGCCTCTGATAATTTTTTGGTAAACTTCGCTCGGTCGAGCCCTACACTTGCCGCATAGGTAGTGAAATAATCGTTGCGTTGAGTTGACGATGCACTCTGCCACTCAGATTGCTTCTCGTACAAAACGTCGTGCATTTCCCAGTACTTACCAAGTTGGCCTGCTGCTTCAGCAGCTGCTGCGGCTGCTTTTGCATTCGGATGCATACTAGTGAGCGGGTAATTACGGAAGACAAAGGTGAGCTTATCTTTGTACTTTTCAGTAACTGTTTTGATTGGCTGATAGGCGGAACCACATCCTGGGCACTGGTAGTCACCGTACTCGATGAGTACGACCTTATTTTCGGGATTGCCGAATGAATGGTCTGCAATATTACCCGACTGTTCTGTCTTGTCGAGTATCTTGTAGGCGTCAACATTACTGACATCAATTCTATTTTTCGTTGAAAGGTAGATCAATCCGCCGAATAGTACTACGACAATCAGCGTAAAGATGATCCATGTATTTCTGGTCACTATTTCCCCCTTAATTTACTGTCCTTAGTATAGCAAAATTTCATTTACTGGGCTAGAATACAGCTATGAGTATTGTGCTTGTGGCTATAGCAGTGGTTTTTATTTGTCTGCTGATTCTTACGACATCAGTTGTTATTCAGCCGTCCGAATATAGTCAGTTTGAACTTGAAAGACGGTATCGAAATGGAGATGCCGGGGTTGAGCAACAGCGAGAAAGAATGCTTGCTTTTGATGATCTTATATCACTACAGAGAGTCATTGGCGCGCTGCTGCTTGTTATTAGTGTGATTATGCTGGTAGTTGCTGCGGGATGGCTTATTGGAATACCTCTTGCGGTCCTGCTTGCGTTGCAGTACGGGGCACTTGCTCGTATAGGCTTTATCCATACTCTTGGACAAAAGGCGTATGACAAATATGAGTCAAAAATTCTTCAACTTATCAAACGCTATCCAAAAGTAATGCAGGTGCTACGTACGCTCAAGACTACGACACCGGAAATTTCGCTGCATTCACGTGAGGAGTTGCTCGACCTTGTTACTCGCGCATCGGGACAGGTATTATCTCGTGATGAGCGAGCCCTTGTGACAAACGGTCTACTGTTTGTCGACCGAAAGGTCAGCGAGGTTATGACGCCCCGAAGTGTTATCGATACGATCAAAAAAGGTGAGATACTTGGTCCACTCGTGCTCGATGATCTTCATAAGACAGGGCATAACAGATTTCCGGTTATCGACGGTGACCTTGATCACGTCGTAGGTGTACTCCTCCTTCGTGATGTACTGACACTTGATACGACGCGCAAGCACACGGCAAAAGTTGAAACAGCAATGGACCCCAGAGTGTACTATATACATGAAAGCCAAAGTCTCGAACATGCTCTTGCGGCCTTTTTAAAGACACGCCACCACCTCTTTGTTGTAGTAAACGAATATCGTGAGACGGTAGGAATCTTATCTCTTGAAGACGTTATCGAAGCACTGCTGGGCCGGAAGATTAACGACGAGTTCGATACACATGATGACCTACGTGTGGTTGCGGCACGCAATCCCCGTGGCAATAATTCACCACCAAAAAGTCACGACGTCTAAGCTTGCTCGACAGCTTGCTTGCCAATACTGACAATATGCTTCTGACGGAACCGCTCAAATGCTTTCTGGTTCATGCCATGGCGCTTGATATGCGTTGTGATATATTCCGAGCCAAGGAAGCGAGGTAGGATTACATATGCTGCTCCGTGTTCATATAGTTCCAGCGCATGCTCATATGTTTGTGCGTGGCAAATGAAAGTGACTTCTGGATTGTGTCGACGTAAGTAGCTGAGTATACGTTTGTTGATATCCTGGTCGAGAATAGTGCTTGCAGCAAATTTTGCCTTGCCTGCATTAATCTCTTCAAGAAATTCGTAGTCTGTCGCATCGCCATATGCATGACGAATACCTTGTGCCTCAAGATGATCAATTACCTCTGGATTGTAGTCGACTACCAAATAACGCTGTTTTGTCTCGCGGAAAAGATTGAGGAATTCGTGGCCTCCGTGGTGGTAGCCAAAGAGGATGCTGGAATAGATACCGTTTTTTCTGACTTTTTCATGAGTGTCTTTTCTTTCAAAAATATCGAGGTACTTCTCGAGCTTTCGATATAGTTGGTCATCATACTTCATAAGATACGAAGAGACACCTATGGTAATTAGCGCGACAAGTGTGATGATGCTTGTGGCCTGAGGGCTGGTGACGCCAAGCTGGCTGGCGATTACGACGAGTACAATGGAGAACTCGCTGATTTGAGACAAATGTACACCAGCCTTAAAGCTCGTCAATTTTGTATAGCGCAAGGCACCGAGGCTCGCCATGACAAAAATTGGCTTTCCTACGATGACAACAAGAGAAAGTAATAGTGCAGGGATTAAGACTGACCAGAAGTTATCGAATACAAATGTTTCTCCCAGGAAGACGAAGAAGAGTACCAGGAAAAAGTCACGGAGTGGCTTGAGGCGAGCACTCATTTCGGTAGCGTAGGGGATTGATGCTAGACTGACACCCGCAAAGAGTGCGCCAACTTCTGGAGAGAATCCAGCCAGGGAGAAGAGACTGGCAATGCCAAAGCCCCATGCGATTGCAAACAAGAAGAGGAATTCTTGCGTTTTTGCAAACTTCTTTGCAAAGTGGGGAACGACCTTTGCGCCCGCTACAAAAAGTAGAAGACCAAGCGCAAATGCTTTAAGCGCCAGCCAAGCGAAATCTTGAAGTGATAAGTCACCACCTTGTCCAAGTGCGGTCACGACGACAATCGCAAGTGTCGCAACGATATCGTCAACAATGATGACACCGATAGCGATTTGTCCATGCAAACGGTTAAGCTGCTTCTTATCCGATAGCGCCTTTAGGATAATGATAGTACTACTAAAGAACAGCGCGAGCCCAACTACGAGTGCAGTGGTGTTATCGAAACCAACCGCATGGCCAATTAGCCAACCTAAACCACCTATGGGAACTAGAATCGCTGCGGCCGTCAGTAGCGAAACTTTTCCAAGACTACGGATGACATTTACATTCATGCCAAGTCCGATGATAAAGAGCAGTAGTGCGATACCGATCTCGCTGAATCCCTCAAAGGCCTCCTTTGATTTGATGAGATTAAGCGCGAGCGGCCCGACAAGGATACCTGTCAGAATATAGCCAAGTACAAGGGGCTGGCGCAGATAGCGCATTAGGCCTGCAACGAGTGCGACAATGACGAATACGAGACTGAGTTCCGCGAAAATATGTTGTTCGTGCATGTTGATCTTAGTTACTTATGCTTTTAAGTATGACAGTTATCTCTGTTCTTCGCAACCCGGCAGTGGTATACTGTATCTATATGAAACAGCTTCGTTCAAATAGAAATTACTGGGCCGTCTAGTCGATCACGGCGAATCGACATAGATATCGGCCCTTTGCCAGCTTCTATATCAACGAATATCTAAGAGGATAATAAATGGAACGAACACTTTCTTCCGATGTATTACAAAAACAAGACGAGACAGTAGTCGTAAGTGGCTGGGTGCAGTCACGCCGTGATCATGGTGGTCTAATCTTTATCGATCTTCGTGATCATAAAGGCATCGTACAGCTGGTCATCAACCCTGAAAAAAACGAGGCTTTTGCGCGAGCCGAGGAGATCCGCGATGAGTTTGTCGTACGTGCGGTAGGCTTGGTGCGTAAGCGCCAGGAAGGCTTAGAAAATCCAAATATTGAGACAGGAAGTATTGAGATCGTCGTCAATGGGCTAACGATTCTTAACCGTGCTGAAACATTACCAATTCAGCCGTTTTCTGAAAACCAAGCAAACGAAGAGCTGCGCTTGAAATACCGTTACCTCGATCTGCGCCGTCCAAAAATGCAGCATATGCTCAAGCGCCGGGCTGAAATGTTTAGCGTGATCCGTAACTACATGGAAGGTCAAGAATTTACTGAAGTTACTACACCAATTCTGGCAAACAGTAGCCCTGAAGGTGCACGTGATTTCCTGATTCCATCACGGCTGCATGAGGGCAAGTTCTATGCATTACCGCAAGCACCGCAGCAGTTCAAGCAGCTGCTGATGGTGGGCGGTATCTCACGTTACTACCAGCTTGCTGCCTGTTTCCGTGACGAAGACCCGCGCGCAGATCGTCTATATGGCGAGTTCTATCAGTTGGACACTGAGATGAGTTTTGTTGAGGACGGTGAGACGGTCCGTCAGATGTTTGATCCGCTCATCAAGAAACTGTCGACTGAGTTTGCTGGCAAAACATTGCTTTCCGAAGACATTCCACGTATTCCGTATGTCGAAGCGATAGAAAAGTATGGTTCAGACAAGCCTGACCTGCGTTTTGGTATGGAGCTTGTTGAGCTGACCGATGTATTTACGGATACCGAATTTGCTGTGTTTAAAAATGCTGAGACCGTGAAAGCGATTTTAGTAAAAAATGGTACGTTGCTCAGTCGCAAGCAAATTGATGGCTTTACGGAAATCGCCAAGTCCGAGGGTGCTGGCGGGCTTGCCTATATCTCATATGAAAATGGTGAAGCGAAGTCACCAATTGCAAAATTTCTTTCCGGTACTGAACTCGCAGCGCTAAAAGAAAAGACTGGCGCCACGGATGGTGACACGATTTTCTTTGGTGCTGACAAGCGCAGTACTGTCAATAAAGTGCTTGGCCGGCTCCGCAGTGAATTCGCTGATCATTTCGAGCTCAAAGATCCAAACGTTATCGCACTTTGCTGGATCGTCGACTTCCCATTCTATGAGTGGGACGATGCGCGCAAGAAGGTTGACTTTGGTCACAACCCATTCAGCATGCCAAAGGGCGGGGTAGAAGCACTCAATGCCTCAACCGATGAAGAGAAGCTGGCTATTCTGGCTGATCAGTACGACATGGTTATGAACGGCTACGAGATTTGTAGTGGTGGCGTACGCAACCACAACCCAGAAGTACTCTATAAAGTCTTCGGCCTGCTTGGTTATGACGAACAGTATGTAGAGGATAAGTTTGGTGCGATGCTCAACGCTTTCAAATATGGCGCCCCACCACACGCGGGCTGTGCCTTTGGTGTTGACCGTATGTTTATGGAACTCATGAACGAAAGCAATATCCGTGAAGTTATCGCATTTCCAAAGAATGGCTCTGGTGTCGATGTCATGATGAACTCACCAAGCATGGTTGATGAAGCTCAAAAGAAGGAACTTGGAATTTAGTTCCGGAAGTTACGTTCAAGTTCTTCAAAATCACGTTTGAGGCTTGTCGTATCGGCAATCAACTCTTTCAGTGTTCGAAGGTCGCGGTAAAATAGCAGATCTTTAAAGCAAAGAAATGCAAATACCCACCAGCCCATACCACGGCTTTCAAGCAGACGCTGTATTTTATCTGCAAACTCTTTGAGCAGTCTTTTTTGTCGATCACTAAGTGCTTGCGGATAGATTTTATGTGCGATCAGTTTTGCGATGCCAAGCACGATGAGTGCAATCAAGAGCCAAGGAATGTAAATGAAAAGTAGCAGCCACCACCAGGCACTCAGATAATGAGCGAGCGCCCAAATACCAATGAGAAGTAAGATGGAGATAATCGCCACAACAACAGAAATAATCAGTAGAGCCCGTTTCGCAACGGTTGAAGTAAGTGCTCGAATAACATCTATCTTAGTCTGCATCCTATCTTTCAGTATACTAAAGACTTGCTTTTTTTGTAAAATAATGCTAATGTATAAATAGTCACATTGACAAAATAAATAACGAAAGGAACGTATGGAAACACTCATTGTTCTACTCTCCATCGCAGTCATCCTTCTATCAATCGTGATAGTAGCGTTACTTGTTGCGGTTGTTATGGTGGTCACAAAGGTGAACCGGATTGCCAAAAACATCGACAATATCACCAATAATCTCTCTTCGGCAACAGATTGGCTATCGCCGGTAAAAGTATTTACTGAAGCAGCCAAAGTTGTACGCAAATTTCGTCAATAAATAAAAGGAGGAATGAGATGAGTAAAGTAATCAAAGTAGCCCTCGCAGCAGTAGCCGGATTTGCGGCAGGTATTCTGATGGCGCCAAAGAGCGGCAAAGAAACTCGCGAAGACATTAAGAAAAAAGCCGAAGAGCTTAAATCTGAAGCAACTGTTAAAAAAGAGCAAGTAAAAAATGCTGTTAAGGACGGGTCGGCAAGCCTTAAAAAGGGTGCTGGTAAGGTCGAAAAGGAAGCTAAAGATATGGCAAAAAGTGCGGCGAGTTCTGGGAAAGTTGTTCGCGACGAAGCCGGCCGTCTTGCTGAAGAAGCAAAGTTGCGTGGTGAACGCGTTGCCGATGATGCTAAAAAAACACTCGGCGATCTTCGTAAAGATGTAAAGCGCAACGTTAAATAAATCTCTAGTTCGGTATCTAAACAGCCTCTATCTGGAGGCTGTTTTATTGCGGTGTATTATCGAGCGATAGCCAGATGTATCGACTAGCTACAGACTCGTACGGATGCCAGCCATTTTTCTCGGCAAGCAGTTCGATCTCGCGAGGTTCGGGTGCATGATCAAACTCGTAAAGCATTTTGATACCATTTCTGATGCCAAGATCACCTGTCGGAAGTACATCAAGCCGTCCCATGCAGAACATTAGGAACATATGCACGGTCCAAACACCGATGCCTTTTACTTTGGTCAGTTCTTCAATAATCTCGTCATTTGATAGCGAATTGATTGTATCAAAACGCACAGTACCCTCAAGAATTTTTTGAGCCAAGTCTTGTATGTAACTGGCTTTTGGTCGGCTGAGTCCGACACTACGCAGTGTTTCGATATCCTTTTCTAAGATCTGCCCCGGTGAAGGGAACTCGCCACCGAATAGATCCTTGAACCGCCCTTCGATGGTACGTGCGGCTTTGACACTGAGCTGTTGCGAGATAATGCTATCGACCAGCTCGTGGTAATAGTTATTGTGCTTTTCAAATGATGGTACAGGATACTGTTCGATTAGTTCTGCGAGTATGGGGTCATTTTCTCGCAAGTGGCCAAGAGCTTCGTCCATTAGATTTCAATTGACTCAGTTAATCGCTGGTATTTGCCACCATAGCTTTCTGCAAAGCTGGGCAGCATACGGTCTGGCAGCGCTTTACCAAACTCTGAGGCGACTGCATCATGAGTCGGAAACACGAAGTCTGCTTTTACCTCAGCGCAAAAGTCCATTGCCTCGCTGATTTTTAGCCATGGAGCGGTAACCGGAAGAGCGAGCACTTTAACGGGCTTGTTTGGCTTTGCAAATGAATCTCCAGGATAGTAAACTGTGTTGTCGATCATAACACCAAGGTTTGCAATGCGTGGATAGTTTGGATGAATCACGGCGTGCTGACCACCAAAGAATTCGAGGCTGAACGATTCTACGACGAATGTTTCCTCCGCGGAAACACTTTGTGTTGATATATCACTGATTTGCTTCGTGATGTCTTCATGGGCAATGATGACAGCATCGGGATTTTTCTCAATAATAGCTGCGAGCTTTTCGATGTCGAAATGGTCAGGATGTTCATGGGTGACTACAACCGCCACAACGTTTCCCGGTACGACAAAATCTGTTGACCATACACCCGGATCAACAATAAGGGTTTTGTTATCCTTTTCAAGAACAAAGCAAGCGTGTGCGTATTTAGTAAGCCTCATGCTATTTATTATACGCTTGTTTAGATATTGCTGGTCAGTGTGACCCAGTAGCGCTTTTTGCGCATATCATCTTCGCCGCGTATATCTTCCAGTACACCGCCGGCTTTTTCTATTACGGCTGCAGAACCAACATTATCTTCATCGCAGGTGATGAGTACATTTTCGATACCCAGAGCTTTTGCTTGTGCCAAACAAAGCTGCAACATAGTCGATGCATAGCCTTTTCGGCGTTCGCTCGGGCGTACGCTATAACCAATATGCCCACCTTCATTGAGGAGGAAATCATTAAGAGAATGCCGTAGCTGAATGACACCGATTACCCTGTCATCTTCTTCGCGAATACCGATGTATTGAGTAGCGGGGACACGTCCTTCGCCTGGATCATTGATATCCTTTTCGACATGCGTCAGCCAGTCTTCGTAGCTATCTACTTTGGCCAAGCTCGGAGCACCAGGTATATGGTTTGGCGATTCGGTCATGAATTCCCGTGCAAAATCTAGCACTCGTTCACGGTCATTTTCATCTGGTACTTTAAGATAAAGTTTCATAGGTATAGTGTAGCAATTTGCTGATGGATTGAAAGATCTAAGTCTTAAACCATTCGATATATTCTTTTCGCGCTTTTACTATCTTTGGATCAATCACAACAGAACAGTACGGGTTCGCAGGGTTGTTGGTGAAGTAGTCTTGATGCTCAGGCTCGGCCGGATAGAATTTTTCGAGTGATGTGAGTTCGGTCACGATCGGATCATCCCAGTGCGATTGCGCACGTTCGATTGCGGCTTCAAATTCCGCTTTCTGTTCGTCATTTTCATAAAACATCGCACTGCGGTATTGTGTGCCGACATCATTGCCTTGGCGGTCTTTAGTGGTTGGATTATGAATGAGAAAGAAGATATCAAGAAAAGTTTCTTTTGGCAGAATCGATTCATCAAAAGTCACCTGCACACTTTCGGCATGGCCTGTTTTACCACTTGCAACTCTATAGTAATCGGCATCCTCTCCGGAACCGCCTGCATAGCCGCATACTGAGCTTTCAGCTCCTTTGAGTCGTCGGAACACAGCGTCCAAGCACCAAAAACATCCTCCTGCTAATGTGTATGTCGTCATATGTCTATTATACGCCGGTATAATAAGGATAATGAATTATGACAACTTTAGTCAGCTGCTAAAACAAAAAGGCGAAGAGCTTTACCGTGACATGCCGTGGCGCGAAGACATTCGGCCATATTACGTGTTGGTGAGTGAGCTGATGTTGCAGCAGACGCAGGTCGCAAGAGTGATTCCGAAATTTGAAGCTTTTATTGAACGATTTCCAGATGAAAAAACTTTGGCCGAAGCAAGTCTCGGGGATGTATTAAAACTTTGGCAAGGACTTGGCTATAATCGCCGTGCAAAGTTTTTGCATGAAGCCGCAAGGCAGGTTGTCGAATTAAATTCTTTTCCTGATACGTTTGCCGAACTGGTGAAGCTGCCTGGGGTGGGTAAGAATACGGCTGGTGCGATTTTGGCCTATAGCTTTAATAAGCCAAGTATTTTTGTCGAGACGAATATTCGTACGGTATATATTCATCATTTCTTTGCAGATAACTTCTCGGTTGATGATAAGGAGATTATCAAATTGCTTGAGCATACGATTGACCAAGAGCATCCACGCAAATTTTACTGGGCATTGATGGACTATGGGTCATGGCTAAAAACGAATGGTGTTCGCAATATCTCCTCGAGCAAACACTATAAAAAACAATCACCGCTTAAAGGGAGTTTGCGTGAAATGCGTGGAAAAATACTGAAGGTATTAAGCGATGCACCTTCTACTGGCTTAAAGCAATTTGAAAACGATGCGCGATTTCTTCGGGCTTTAGACGGATTAAAACGCGACGGACTTATAGAAGACAATAAAGGCCGTATTCGACTAACCAAATAGGCAGTAGAAGCGACAAGGTGTTACAATAAAACAGATATGAAGCAAAAAATTATTGTTGTTGGTTTAGGCCTTGCACTTGCAATGTTCACGATGTTATTTGCTCCTGAAAAAACAGATGCGGTCGAAGTAGTCACCGATGACCAGATTGCGGCTGTGAAATCACGCTGTACCGAAGTGCAGGCAACTCTGAATCGGTTAGAAGCGAGTGATAAACTTCTTCGGCATAATATAGGCAGCACCTTCTTGATTTTATCTGACAAGCTTATGGTCCCGCTCAACCAGCGTATTGCCTCAAATCAGCTTGATGGATCGGGACTTCTTGCGATTACGGCAAGCTACACAAAAGCATATAGGGGAGATCCGGAGAATGATTTCTACACAGCATATACTAAATATGAAGACAGTCTCTTAGCTACAATGCGAATTGATTGTGTGAAGCAACCGACGACTTTCCTTGATGCCCTTGATGAGGCAAGACAAAACAGACTGAAACTTCGCCAGGCAACTGAGCAGCTCATGAAACTTGCCGAGGAGTATAAGGAAGCGTTTGATGTGTTTCGTGAGACACAGGCTAACACTAAGCAGGTAAGCGAGTGATGGGTATGGATGAAGTTGAGCAGTCATCAATTATCTCGCATGCGAAGGATCACAAGCTTCTTCTGATGGTATTTGGCAGTATCGCAATATCCACCATGCTCGTAATGGTTGCGCTTGCGCTTTATTACAGTACTGGGGCATCGCAGCTCGATCTGAGTCGTCCTGGTTATTCGGATTTGCGTGAACAGGTGAAGAATAATGATGGCTATAAAGCATTTAGCGCCTCAGGTCCAATCGATGAAGCGTCACTCAAAAAGTTTGATGCTATGTATACAGAGCAATTTAACGAACTTAAGACGATTGATGCATTTAACAATGATGTCTTAAGTCTCAAGTCGCTACAGCTGGAATAAAAACATGCGAATTTTTCAGGAGCAGGTTACCAATGAATTAATAGAGGTACTGAACGAAGGTGGGGTTGCGGTGCTTCGAACAGACACGCTATATGGTGTTGTCGCACGGGCAGATGACGAAAAGGCCGTTGGGCACGTCTATAAAATAAAAGGTCGCGATGGAGACAAATCTCCGATCATTCTTATTTCCTCAATCGAGCAGCTATATGACCAGCCAAGCGCTGTTAATCGCGAATTTCTTGATACTGTCTGGCCCGGAAAAGTAAGCGTTATTTTGCCATCAGAAAATGCACCTAAATGGATTCGTCGCGAGAATAAGTCCGTTGCTTATCGTCTGCCAGCCGATAAGTCGTTGCGATTACTGATCGAAAAAACAGGCCCGTTGATTGCCCCAAGTGCAAATCCTCAGGGAGAAATGCCGGCAATGTCAATCAGCCAAGCTATCAAATACTTTGCCGATAAGGTAGATGTATATGTTGATGGGGGTACGGTGGAAGACACATCTCCTTCGCAATTAATCCGCATCATGACCGATGGAACAACGGAGCGTCTCAGATGACAGCAAAACTTAATCCCGATGACTTTGTAATTGCCCGTAAGCGAAAGAAATATAAGTTTGCTAAATTTCATAATGCTGAAAACTGTTTTGAGTTTGAAGAGTGGAATAGATCCTCCGTTGATATCATTGAACTTGGTGCGGGTACAGCGCTTTTTAGTGTAGAACTTGCCCGTCGTCACCCGGAGAAGCAATTTGTTGCTGTCGATGTAAAGGCTGACCGTCTACAAAAGGGTGCATATACGGCAATCGAGCAAGGTATTAAAAATATTTATTTTGTACGTGCACGTGCGGACCAGATTGATGAACTTTTCAAAGCTCATTCGCTTGAAGCAATCTGGCTGACATTTCCCGATCCATTTCCACGTGATCGTTCTGGACGTAGACGTATGACACATCCTATCTATCTTGAGAAATATGAGCAGCTTTTAAAGCCAAACGGTTCATTTTATCTCAAGCACGACAATCGAGACTTTTTTCAGTGGAGCTTAGAGCAATTGGTGGGTGAAAAGTGGCGCATACAGGAGCTTAGTTTCGATCTCCACGAATCTGAACTGCCAGAGGACTACAAAATTGAAACAACATACGAGAAACGATGGCTGAGTGAGGGCCTTGTGACTAATTTTGTGCGTGTGACGAAAGAGGGCTAAACAATGCCGTCTCATTTTAGTTACGATGAAGCAATAAAGTTTATTACCACTGCTCCAGCAGCCAAAAAAGACTTGTTTCGTGCTGGTGACGGGTTCGAGCGTGCCCGGCAGTTTTTTGAGCTACTCGGTAATCCGCAAGACAAGATCAAAAGTGTGCACATCGCTGGTACGTCAGGCAAGGGAACGGTGGCGTACATGATAGAATCCCTGCTACGCGCGTGCGGCAAGACGACAGGGCTCACAACATCGCCGCATGTCTATGATATTCGTGAACGCTGCATCATAAATGGAGAACTGATTTCTCGTGAAGACTTTGCTGGCGCAGTAAGCGATTTGGTTGGGTCAAGTCTAGATATGCGAAATGGTTTCTATGGCCAGCCGACTTACTTTGAAATGACTAGCGCGATTGCATCTAAGGTATTTGCCGAGAGAGAAATAAATTATGGGATTATCGAAACAGGGCTTGGTGGTCTGTATGATTCGACCAATACGATTTCTCGAAGTGATAAGCTGGCAGTTATCACGAAGCTTGGTCTTGATCATACTGAAATTTTGGGTGATACGATTGAAAAAATTGCAGAGCAAAAGGCGGGTATATTGCCAGCAAACGGTGAAGCGGTAATTTGGAAGTCTGCCCCAGAAGCGCTCGCTGTCGTTCGTGCTGTGGCTGCAGCACGTGACACAAAGCTGCACATTGTTGATGAGTCGCTATTTACGATTCTTGATGACGATCCAAATGGCATGACGATCGATTATCACGATGCAAGTCGGACTATTGAGGCAATTAAGCTGCCGGCTGGCGGAAGATATCAAGCGGAGAATGCGGTAGTTGCAGTTCGAAGTGTGCTACTTTTGGCTGAACGAGATGGATTTAAAGTAAGTGATCAAATGGTGCGCGATGCGATGCGGGTGGTGGGTATGCCTGGACGCGTAGAGCGTATGAAACTCTACGACCGAGACGTTATCTTTGATGGTGCACATAACCCGCAAAAAATAACGGCCTTTCTGGAAGTGGTTGACGCGCTATCGCAAAAACCAATTGTTGTCGTAGGTCTCAAAAAGACTAAGGATGCCGATGAGATTTTACGTTTAATCCGTCAGTATGCAGATAAGATAATCGTGACAGAATTTTTCACAAGTCAAGACAGCGGAATGATAAATGCTTCATATACGGCGATCGAGCTTGCAAGAATTGTTGATCAGTTGGGAGGGAAGACATCAGTTTATGCTGACAGTCTTGAAGCGGTACAGGAGGCCTGTAGGCATGCAAAGTCAGACCAGGCTGTTGTTGTGACAGGCTCTTTCTACTTACTGGGTGAGATTCATGACAAGTTGGAAGGAATCGCATAATGCATTTATAAAGCAGACACTTGCTCTCGCCACATAGGCTCTGCTTGCTCTAGCATATACCTGAGACTTTTTGCTGGATCGGCAAATTCCGGTCGTTCCTTGATATCACGTAGCAGGCGACGTCCAATGCAAGTTGCGAGTGGAGTAGGCACACTATACTGAAGCGTGTCAAATTGGTAAAAATCAGGTGATAAGGCGTAAATTCCTTCGATAATTACCACATCGGCGGGTGTAATCTCGCCAGTAATTATGGGTGAACAATCAGAGAAATCAATTTGACGTCGAGGAACTTTATATCCAGCATGTAGCTTACTGATATCATCGGCCATTGCTTCTGTGTCGTAGACAATTGGGTGGTCCCATTCGGTCCACTCCTGGCCGTTGTTGTTGGCACGCAGCCAGGCTGCACCGCGGTGATAATCATCGGTAGAGATAACAATACTATTGAGTCCATACGATTCAAGTTCTCGCTGAATTTCACGAACGATAGTTGATTTACCCGACCCGGAACGACCGCTTATTTGTACTGTCATGATTGGTGTTTTCCTGTGGTGAGACAAAATTTCGTAGGCAATTAACTTACTATTCAGATCTTCATCAGGCACAAGTGTTTCTTTGCCTTCATGTTCGCGACGGTAGGCGAGATGGGCTCTCCACTCGTTGTCGGCAATGTGCTCACCCGTAACATCGACAAAAGCCGTACCGTGTCGTTCGGAAAAATGTGTCCATGCGATTGGATCTTCTGATTCAACCTGAACATATCCATCATCGTAGAAATCGACTACTACATTTCGATTGACTTCTGCACGTAGTTTCCGCAGAATTGCCGCCTCGTCAGTATTATAGTAATTGTACGTTTTGGCTGTGATAGGAACTTCGACTTCAAGTCGATCAAGTCCGGTGGCTGTGATAACGCCCCGATCTTTCAGTGCTGCAACGTAGTATAACTCACCGTCCTTGAACGTTTCTCGAAATCGCAGACTAAATGATTCACTTGGGTGACTCAGGTAATATTGTTCGATAGGCAGAGCATTATGACGCAGTTCAGCGAGCCGTTCTGGAAATATAGGGAGGAATTTCTTTTCCTGCTCTCGATGATTATTTTGCTCAAACTCTGGTGTACCTACTAATGTTTCTATCATATACAGCAACTTCCTTTCTAGCGTATTAAACAGATGACAATCTTACGATACTATGCTATTTTTATTGTGTATAGAAAGTAAATTTTGAGTCAAAAATGATTGAACATGAAATTACCCATCACATCGAAAAACATATACTTCAAGTGTTGTATAGACAAAAGTTAGCACGCTTTCGGGACTTGCGTCCGCCTCGTGTTGAAACAAATCTTTATAGTTATCACCTGAAACTACTCATAAAGCATGGGATAATCAAAAAAACAGAGCAGGGGTATAGGCTTGCTGAAAAAGGTTTGGTATACGTCGATCGTGTTAGTAGCGAGAATATGTCAGTACGCACACAGCCAAAGATCGTTACGATGCTGGTTGTACAAAATAGTAACGGTGATGTATTGCTGCAAAAGCGCGATAAGCAACCTTATATTGATACATGGACGTTGCCGTATGGAAAACTGCATATTGATGATACATCCATCAAAGCGGCTGCGGTACGCGAGACTAAAGAGAAGCTTGGTCTCGTAAATGTAGCGGTGGAGCATGCAGGTGATTGCTATATTCGAGTCAAGGCACACGGAGATATACTTACATCGACGTTGGTGCACGTATTTCGATTTGAGAATGATAGTATTGCAGAGTCTAGCCAGCTTCATTGGGCTCGGCCGCATAAATTATCGCAGTATGAGCTTGCACCTGCTGTTGAGCAGATTATTGCCCGAACATTTTTCCGAGATCCATATTTTTTCGAAGAATATACCGTAGATTGGTAATATAAGAATATGAAGATAGATGAATATACAAAAATAGCGCTTAGTACGCTTGGGGATGGACAGGACTTCGGTGATTTGTCACCCCAGCTTGTTGATCAAATACTTGGACTTGTTGGTGAGAGTGGTGAAATTGCCGAGAAGTTTAAGAAAATTATTCGTGATAAAAAGGGCGTCCTGAGTAAAGAAGATAAAGTAGAGATTATTAAAGAGCTCGGTGATGTACTTTGGTATATCACGACCATCGCGCATTTACTTGATTCAGATCTTGAAACGGTTGCCAAACGTAACAACGAGAAGCTACTTAGCCGCAAAGCTCGCGGCAAAATTAGCGGTAGTGGCGACAATCGTTAAGCAGTTAAAATAATCTAGGCCGCCTGGTTATCACGATAGGCTACGTACCGTTCAAGTTCACCAAGGTATGGTTCGAGTACTGATTGCACATGATTATAGTGACTGTATGATTTAAGCAGGGTAATTCCGCTGCGCATAAAGACGGCACGATGCAAGCCAAGCAATCCGGATGTTCTACCACCGTCGTCAGACTGGATATGCATAACTTGACCGTGATGATGGAAGATGCCTTCTTCCCATTTAGATTTTGCTCTTTTTGCGGTATCAAAGGTCTGGAGTTCATGTGCTACTTCAAAGAGCTCATGGAGGATTGTTTCGTCGTGATGTGCGATGATTAACTCAACTCGATCGATTATATCTTGATGCACATCTGGAAGAAGCTGGTCGTACACATATCGTCGGACACGCATCTCAATGAGGCGCTGGTTATCGGTCTTTTTACCAGCCGGAATATCGCCTACTACTGCACCGGTTCGCTCGGCAATGCGTGGATGCATCGATTCCCCCATATCATGCATGCGAGATGCCAGTGCAAGAGTGCCAATCTCTTCAGGACTAAGGCATAAGTCTGGCTCATTCTCAATTACGAGAGAGAGGTGTCGGGCTGTTTCATTTTGATGTCCAATCGGATGAAGATCTGAGCCAAGATCGGCAAGCATTGTTGGCCGGTGATATCCAAAATTTTCCCAAAACCGCAGATCCTGACTATCCATGTAAAGGCCATAATCACTGTTATGTACACGGTAAGTGAGGTCACTTACTAAGACAGGCACTCCCTCGTTTGTGTAGACGTATGCATTATGTAGCTTTGATAGTGTTTGCTTTTCGGCTGACATGTTTTATTTATAGCAAGACCGAGTAGCTTTTGTAAAGAAAATGTGTTTATTTGGTTAATTTTTCACGTATCCAGCCATCAATTGAGCCTGCTCCCATACATAGGACGAGTTTGCCAGCCCCGCGGGCTTTTTGGATCGTATCCCACAACGTGTCGTCAAGTGTACTTGTGTGGATTTTTGACTGATCAAGATTTTCGGTGAGCTGTTGAGGTGCGAGAATCTCAAGCTCTTCATTTTCACGGCTCTGATATGTCGGCAGCCAATACACTGCATCGGCATCTTTGAATATCTCATCAGTGTACTGGTCGCGAATCTCATGCTGCCGCACGTTTTGGTGAGGCTCATATGCGAGGACGACTTGGTCGGATAGCTCGCGTGCCATTTGCAGAGTTGCGGCAATCTCAGTCGGCGTGTGCCCATAGTCGGTATATAGATTTTTACCAAGTTGCTCAAAGCGACGTGTGGTGCCAGGGAACTTGTTTAGGCCATACGCAGCATATTTAGCAGGAAGACCAAAACGCTTTAGTGCGCCCAGAATAATGCTGGCATTGCGGCGGTTGTGCTCCCCGGGAAGGGTCAGTAGGGGATTGGCACTATCTATATAGCCGATATGTGCGCTATTGCCAAAAATTGGCTCATATTCGCGCCAGGTAAATACGGCTTCAGACTGATCACTGAATTGTCGGAAGGCGTCAAAATACTCAGCTTCGGTTGGGTAGGTGTCGGGATGATCGTGCTCGACAGTTGTGATGAGGGATATAAACGGCTTGAAATGCAGGAAATTACGGTCGAATTCATCGCACTCGTAGATGAAATATTCACTCCCCGAGGCATAGTGCCCGCTTGGACCCCATGGCAGCGTTGTACCAACGCAATAGCTAACGGGGAGTCCAAAGTATTTTGCCAGCCAAACGATCATGCCTGTAGTAGTTGTTTTGCCGTGTGTGCCAGCTACGGCGATGAGTTTTAGGTTCTTTTCTTTTAGGATGTGAAGCAAAAACTCATCACGCTTGCTCACTTTGATACCAAGGTCGCGTGCGGCGACAAGCTCGGGATGGTCGTCAGGTAGGGCGGCAGTATAAACAAACCAATCGATCGGCTGCTTCTTATGTTGCTCTCGGAGGAACGCCTCTGACTGGGTGGTTGAAAAGCGAACGCCACGCTCGGTAAGATGGTTTGTCATAAGACTTTCGGATTGATCAGAGCCAATCACGTGATAGCCGGCATCGAGTGCGATTTCTGCAAGCGGTCCGATTCCTACGCCACCAATCCCGG
>DASWXM010000030.1:0-9411 GCA_036405515.1 Saccharimonadales bacterium (SeqCode)
ACTGGCGCGCACTTTGGTGGTGTGTTCTATGTGGACTCACTTTCAGATAGTGACGGGCCAACTCCTACCTACCTCAAGATGCTTGAATACAATATTGATACATTCCTGAAAGACATGAGAGGCTAGCGATGTCAGCGGCGATCGAGATAAAGAATGTGTCGGTGAGGTATCATCAGAAAATAGTACTCGATGACGCCTCGGCCACAGTACCCAAAGGCTCGATTTGCGGATTAGTTGGCATGAATGGTGCGGGCAAAAGTACTTTATTCAAAGCAATCATGAACGCTGTTCCGACTATGGGCGGCACCGTACGGCTTGAAGGACACACAGTGAAGACTGCTCAGAAGAAGGGTATTGTAGCCTATGTTCCACAGACAGAGGCGGTAGACTGGAACTTTCCGGTGTCGGTACGCGACGTTGTGATGATGGGGCGATATGGTTTTATGAATGTACTTCGCCGGACAAGAGTAGTAGACGATGAAATAGTAGCCGAAGCAATTGGTCGTGTACATCTGACCGATTTTGCCGACCGGCAGGTAGGGCAACTATCTGGTGGTCAGCGGAAGCGTGTCTTTGTGGCGCGTGCTTTAGCGCAAGGGGCCTCGATCTTGCTTCTCGATGAACCATTTGCGGGAGTAGATGCCAAAACCGAGGCATCGCTTGTAGAGCTTCTCAGAGAGCTGCAAAAGCAAGGCGTAACGATCTTGATCGCTGCTCACGACCTAGCAACCATTGGGTCCTACTGCGACCATATTATTCTCTTGAAGCAGAAGGTAATCGCAACGGGCCCGACAAAGAAAGTCTTCACAGAAGAAAATATCGCCAAGACGTACGATAGTATCTTCGGAGTGAAAGGTGGCGTGCCATGGATGCGATAATTACTCCTCTACAGTACGACTTCATGCTCAAGGCGATTATCGTCAGTTCGTTGGTTGGGTTGGTCTGCGCGTTACTATCTTGCTTCTTGGTGCTTAAACGCTGGTCACTTATGGGCGATGCGGTATCGCACTCAGTGTTGCCGGGTGTTGTGTTGGCCTATGCAGTAGGAGTACCATTTAGTGTTGGTGCGTTCCTCTTTGGCCTAGGAGGGGTGCTTGGCATTGGCTATATCAAAGAAAGGGTACGGCTAAAGGATGATGCGGTTATCGGGATTGTTTACACGACACTCTTTGCACTTGGGCTTGTGCTCGTATCAAAAATCCCGAGCAATATTGATCTCATGCATATATTATTTGGTTACGTACTTGGTATTTCAGATGCTGATGCATGGCAGGTAGGGGCGATTGCTGCTGCAGTGGCCGTAGTTCTGCTGGCATTGAGAAAGAATCTCTTGCTGTATATCTTTGATCCATCTCATGCTCAAGCTATTCGTCTAAACGTCAGGTTCTATCACTACCTACTACTTATCCTGCTTGCTTTGACTGTAGTGGCGTCAGTGCAGACGGTTGGTATTATCTTGGTGATTGCAATGCTCATCACACCAGGGGCGATTGCGCATCTTCTGACAGATCGTTTTGACCATATGTTGCTGATCGCTGCGGGTGCGAGTGTTATTTCGTGCATTGCGGGAGCATATGCAAGCTACTACTTTGACGTATCAACTGGTGGTGCGATGGTGTTAGTTCTCGGCGTACTCTTTATTTTGACATTCTTGCTTGCGCCAAGGTATGGTGTGTTTGCACGGCGCGCTTAGTTAACTTAATGTGAAATATCTTACAGACGCATGCTCTCAGGCTAGTTACAGTAGAGTGTAGGATACTGTTAAGGTATCAGGTAAAGTGTAGGGAGGGAGAGTATGGGAAAAACTCATATGGATCGAGTAGCATTTATCGATCATCTAGAAAGAAAATACTCACAAAAAGTCCGACAACACAAACATGGCAAACATGAAGAGTTGGAGACACCTGCATCAAATAAACGGATTTATGCTGGTGATAGTATGCTCCAGTACGAAATGACAAACGCAGCTTAATTGGAATAGTAGAATACCCCCCCTCGTACGAGGGGGGGTATTTATATGCTTCATTGAAACAAGCAAGCGATGGGCAAGGATCGGGATATTACAGAAAATATCAAAGACCCTACGTAAGCATAAGCGAACTATTTGAGAGTATTTAGTAAAGCTCTTTAAAGCCTCGCGCCCTCACGAGCCTTATTTGCCCATTGATCTGCAAGCTCATTACCTTCATCGCCATTGTGACCACGTACCCATACGAGTGTGGCATTTGAATCTTGGAATAGGGGATAGACTTCCTGAACGATGTCGAGGTTTTTGATCTCGCCACCTTTTTTCTTCCAGCCTTTGGCTTCCCAGCCGGGTGCCCATTTGGTGATGACGTTAATCCAGAACTCTGAGTCGGTGTGGATGGCGCATTCCTCACCATTTGCGTGCTTTAGCGCTGCGATGATTGCATGGCCTTCCATGCGGATATTGGTCGTATCGCCGTCTTCGCTACCGAGTGCTATTGGTTTACCGTCGAGTATTGCTGCGTAGCCTCCAGGGCCAGGGTTTGGACTGGCTGATCCATCTGTATAGTATGTCTTCATCTGTAGGTAGTATATAGGAGCAAATAAGGTATATCAATTGATTTTGTAAGCCTTTTATGTTATAATGCAATTAATATGATTGATTATGAGGCTCATCGACATGCTGTTGAACAGGTAGTCCCGAATATGTTTGAGGCGATGGCACAAGATCTGCCGCAGACCAATCTCGCAGCGAGTAATCAGTGTGAGATGTTAACCAAAGGGCTTTACATCGCACTGACAAACCAAGGTTTTGATATAAAGCGCGAATATCACGAAGACAACGATGGTATATTCCACTATGTTATTAATCACCAGCCCGAGACGGAAGCACCGCGAGAGGAAGATGTTATTACTGACCTGAATCCATGGCAGTTTATGACAGATCATCTGCCATCAAAGGTTACTCATACTTATTTGCATGGGACACGGCAAGAAGTCATGGAGCGACTCGAAAAAGAAGGTGCTCCAGACTACTTTATTGCGCTACGCGGGCTTGCTACGGTGACTAAGGCTCACACGTTTGTAACAAAAGACAACAAGTCCCGTACCCTATATGTAGCGTAGGTAAAAAACTACAACACTCTATCTATGGCGTTTTAGCAAAAAACGTTGCTATAATAAAATTCCATGGATACAGTAAAAAACCATGGAACAAAACAGAAATATATTTTTGTGACAGGAGGGGTCCTGTCGGGGGTAGGGAAAGGTATTACGGCCGCCAGCATCGGTGCCGTTTTGCAGGCAAAAGGCGTAAACGTTTCCATTCAAAAATGTGACCCGTATCTCAATGTAGATGCGGGTCTCTTAAATCCTGCGGAACACGGCGAATGCTTTGTAACGAAGGATGGGGCCGAGACCGACCTCGATCTTGGTCACTATGAACGATTCTTGGATATTGAACTGACACAGAAAAATGCGACGCTTTCAGGACGATTGCTGTCTGAGCTGATCGCCAATGAGCGCGCGGGTAAATTTGGTGGTAAAACCGTGCAGCTGGTGCCGCATCTGACGAATGCAATCCAGAATGCGATCATCGACGCATCGGCAGACAGTGATGTGCATATCGTCGAAATCGGCGGTACGGTAGGTGACTACGAAGGATTGAGTTTTGTAGAGGCAATTCGTGAGTTTGGCCAGCGTATCGGACGCGACCGTTGCATGTACGTGCATGTCGTCTATGTACCGTTTATCGGTACTTCTAAAGAATTTAAGACGAAGCCAGCGCAAAATGCGATGCAGGACCTTCGTGGTTTTGGTATTTTCCCAGATGCTGTGATCGTTCGTACTGAGCAGACAGCTCCCGAAAACGTATCTCGAAAGATTAGCTTGCTGAGCGGTGTCCCTGAAAAATATGTGGTCGATATGCCGAATGTCGATACGGTGTTTCGTATTCCGCAGAAGATCGCCGAGTCATCACTCCATGATCTTCTCAGTACTTTTACTGGCAACGCTACTTCGCCCGATCTTGCGAAGTGGGACCATATAATTGCTGCACAGAATAGTACGCCGGGGAAGACGGTATCGGTAGGGCTGGTTGCGAAGTATATGGACAATGAAGACACCTATCTCTCCGTCACCGAAGCACTCAAAGCTGCCGCGTGGCAGGAGGGTGTTGGCCTTAACACTGTCTGGATCAATGCCGAGACGGCAAGTGATGAGGATTTTTCTAAAGTTGATGCATTACTGGTGCCGGGCGGATTTGGCGAGCGGGGCGTAAACGGCAAGATTGCTGCTGCCGACTATGCGCTTGAACATAAGAAACCATATCTTGGTATCTGTCTTGGCCTCCAAGCGGCAGTGATTGCGGCTGCACGTCGTAGCGGGCTAACAAATGCCCACTCGACAGAGTTCAGCCCGGCTGTCGAGCACGATGTCGTTTATATCATGGATGGCCAGCAGGGCAAGGAATCGACTGGTGGCACTTTGCGGCTTGGTGACTACACAGCCGTACTAAAAGATGGTTCAAAAACCACTGATGTATATGGCGCAAATGAAGTAGTCGAACGTCATCGCCACCGTTACGAAGTGAATCAAAAGTTTACTCAGGCCATCAATGACGGTGGGTTGATGATTTCGGGTACTTCACCAGATGGAGCGCTCGTAGAATTTGTGGAAGGTGCAGATCATCCATACTTCCTGGCTACTCAGGCGCATCCGGAATTTCGCAGTCGGCCGTTTAAGGCACATCCACTGTTTGTTGGACTAATACAAGCTTGTTAGCACTATACTAAAGATCTTTGAGAGACATGTAGCAGTTGGTTGCACCTCCACTGCGACTACTATAGGTGAGGCCATCTGTCCAAGTTGAACCAACTGCAAAACGGCCGGGAGATGGAGTACAATCCTGGGTATCGCGTACTTGCCACAGTAGAGCAGGCTCACTATAGAATATAGGTACAAACATTACTACTGTTTGTGATCCGCTTTTCTTGACTGCTGGTTGAGATGAGGCCGATGGACCATACAGGGCCAAGCTATTGTTAGTTGTCGTATTTACTGTTCCGTTCTGACCAGCAAAGCTACAAGTGCCGCCAGCATACGAACCTGCTGGCCCCAGGCATGAGTTTGCTGCGGGGAGGCTACCAGTGTCACTCTTCATGATCTGAAGTGCTTGAGTGTAGCTCCTGATAGCAGCGTAGTTAGCTGTTTGTTCTGCGCGTGACTGTATACCGTTGTACGCCACTATAGATATAGAGGCAAGGATAGCAATCACAATAATAACAATCAGTAATTCTACAATTGTAAATCCCGCTTGTGCTTTTTTCATAACACTAGTATATCACGATGCGATCAGAAGTTTGATTCAGGTCGATTGACAAAATCGCCGCAAAGTGCTAATGTTAAATATAGAAAGAAGCAAAAACAAACATGGCAGAAGAAAACCACCACGGTATCTATAATGAGCCAAGTCATGATGACATGAGCGTCATGAAAATACTACTTCAGTCGGTGAAGGGCATTAGCCTCATATCGACACCGCCAGTCCTCGAAGAAGTCGGTATCGACGAGTAACTTCCTCTGATTGAGTTAATCGCTACACCTCTGTATACTCTTAGATGATGGAAACTACAATTAGTACTATTATTTCCCGTCTTTTCAATCTTGATGTTGACGTGGTTTTGACGCGCCCCGACCCACAGTTTGGTGACTACGCGACGAACGTCGCATTGCAACTTGCCAAACCGCTTGGTAAGAGCCCTCGAGAAATCGCCGAGACAATTGCGAATGAACTTCGCAGTAATGAAGATTTTAGTGAGGTGACCGTTGCCGGGCCGGGCTTTATCAATATCAGACTGGCAGATAGTGCGCTGCTGGCGCTCACGAAGAAGGAGCCGCAGCCGTCACGTGCAGGGCAGACGGTAGCGATTGAGACGAACAACCCAAACCCATTTAAGGCGATGCATATTGGCCATGCGTTCAATGCAGTGCTGGGTGACACGATTGCGAACCTGCTGGTGGTAAGTGGCGCCAAGGTGTATCGGGTGAGCTACCACGGAGATGTGGGACTCCATGTTGGTAAAAGTATGTATAGCCTACTTCGCTATGCGGACGGCGATTTTTCCAAGATCGAATCAATTCCGGAAAATGAGCGCAATAGTTTCATGAGTAAAATGTATGCCGAGGGCAGCAAGGCATATAAGGAAGACGAAGCGGCGAAGCAAGAAATTAATGACTTAGCCGAGCAATCGTTTGAACCAAAGAGTGCGCTTTATATTCAAATCTACGATCTTTGTAAGAAATGGAGCTTTGAACAGATCGATGCAATCGTAGCACGGCTCGGTAATCAGCCGACTGTCTATCGTTTTCTTGAAAGTGACGCTGACCATCGTGGTGTCGAGGTAGTGAAACAGAATGTGCCGAAGGTATTTCACGAGTCTGACGGCGCGCTGATTTTTAAAGGTAGCGAACACGGAGCATTCGACAATGCATTTGTGGCATCAAGTGGCCGTGGGCTGTATGCAGCACGTGATTTGGGGCTAATGCTGCTTAAGAACGAGCAGTTTCATCCGGATTTTAGCTACATCGTGACTGCGGAGGAGCAGCGCGACTATTTCAAAGGTGTCATTGCTGCGGCAGGGCTGGTGTGGCCGGACCAAAAAGATAAAACGGTCAATATTTCTACCGGAACGGTCAAGTTGTCGACAGGCAAGATGAGTAGCCGAGACGGCGATGTCGTAGAAATTGCATGGCTCTTTGATGAATTCAAAAAGGCAATTGAATCCAGGGGTGGAGAGGCCGACGATGAAATCATCGCTGGTGCACTTCGTTATCAATTCCTGAAAGTTAAGATTGGCAGCGATGTCATCTTTGATATAAATGAAGCAGTTAGTCTGACGGGTAATACCGGAAGTTATTTACAGTACGCGCATGCACGCGCAAGGCGTATTCTTGAAAAAGCAACAACTGATTTTACAATGCCGTCGACCATTTACAAAGAAGATTATGCGCTTGTGCGAAAGCTTGGAGAATATTACGAGATGGTACATGTAGCGACACGCAGCCTAGAGCCGCATCATATTTGTAACTATCTTTTCGAGCTAGCTCAGGAGTTCAATCGTTACTATGAGAAAAATCAGGTAGTTGGTGACGAGAAAGAAGCTCACCGTGTCGGTTTGGTGTCGCTCTATGCCGATACATTAAGGGCTGGTCTAGCCATTCTCGGCATCCACGCACCGGAGAAAATGTAGCGATGATTTCGGGTGGTGGCGCGAAATCCAACCTCGTCGTGGCTGTTTTCTTTACGGTTGTTGCTGTAGCTATCATTGTCGGGCTCAGCCTTTCTCAGACAGAAGAAGGATTCATGATGCGAGCTATTCTTGCCAGTTTTGCTGGCGCTTCGATTTTGGTGGGAATCATCATATTTCTAGGAAAAGGAACAGGAAGGGGCTATACGTCAGTAAGCCTGACTCGGCTTAAAAGACAAGGTGTCGTACGACCCGAATACGAGAAGTTTGGAGACTGTACGCCGGCTGAGTTCGGCATGATTATCGATGGGCGGTGTGATCGTGATGAGATGATCGCGGAAATCATCCATCTCTACTTGAGAGGCTATATTATGCTTGAAAAAGATCAGAACGGCAAAATTATTTCGAAAATGACACCAAACGTTAATCTTGAGACAACGAGTGATATCGACAAGCTGCTGCTGGGTGCTATTGCGAACAACAGACTGCCTGATGTCTGGCGTTTTGAAGAAGTGGTTATGGATTCACTCCGTGCTAAAGAATGGGTGATTGAGCGGCAGAATGCAATGGGAATTATGAAAAGGCTAGGGAAGTGGCTTATAAGGCTCTCGGTGTTTACGAAAGTTTTCCTCACTATTTTTGGTGTCTTGTTTGTAGTGCCTGCACTTGGATTTATGATACTGGCGGTTACGGCAGGTGGTGAAGATTTATTCACGTATGCAGGAGCGGACAGCGCAGGCGCGATATATGCGATGTCAATGCTTATTGGCGTCATGGCTTCGTTATTATTAATTACCCTTGGACTGCCAGTTGTGTTGGCGGTTGTTGCGGCGACATATACCTTTGTCGAAAGTTTCAGGGGTGTGACGATCATCGCACGTAACTACTCACCGAAGTACGAGCAACATTACCGGGATGTAATCGGATTGCGCCAATACTTGGCGGTATCTGGTATGGATACGATGACGCCTGATTATGCGACGCTTGATTTCAAAGGCCTTGACCCGCTGTATCCCTATGCGATTGCGGCGGATTTGGACAAGACTATCACCCGAATGTTCTGAGCTTGACATCTCTTGATGGAAAGAGTAACATCCCTAGCAGGAACTAACTATGTCGAAGTATCAAAGCACAATGTGTCACAAACTCATTCTCGTGCTCTTTGATGTGCCTTCGGCAGCGTAAGTTTCATCGTTTTGATTCATCGCCGCCGAGGGAACTCGGCGGTTTTTGATTCAGAGCGAAGCAGGATGGAAGGCAGCAGCTTAGCACGTTTTCCAAGTACCTACTAGTGCAAGGAGACTCAATTGAGTGAAAAGGATCTCGATGACTTCGTCCTTGGAGTCATCGAATCAGCGTCGGCTCAGGGAGAACCTCTTCAGTATGCGGTCGGCCCGATGGCTGACCGGCGTGTGAAGCGGATGTTCTACGTGCACAATCTGGTTGCACCGAAGGACAAGCTCTGCGGTAGCATCAACCGTCTCGTTGAGAGGGGCGCAATCCGCAAGGTGCCGACTGGCGACAGCATCTCCAGCATGGGGAGTAACTCGTCTACGTCGTATCCCGTCGTGGAGCTTCTGGCGATCTGAGCCCTCCTTTGGTCTGTCTTACAAGATGGATCAACACCCCCGCGAGGGGCGACCAAGAAAGCGGAGATCCCGCCTACGGTCGCCTCTCGCGGCAACACAATTTTTATTGAATGGTATATAATCAAAACTACAAAAGGAGTTTTGGTATGGCAACAACAAAGAAAACGACAACAAAACGTGAAGCGGCTACGGCTCGCGCGAAAGCAGCAAGGGAACGAGCGGCAAAACTTGGCGGCGGTCATGCTAGCGGATTTATGACCTTTATCCGCGAACAAGGGGTAGTGGGACTTGCGGTCGGTCTGGCAATCGGTACTGCGGCCGGTGCGAGCGTGAAGGTGATCGTCGATAATCTTATATCACCACTGGTTGCGCTGATGACACGAGGTGTTGACCTCAATAGTATGAAATGGGTTATTATCGCAGCTGACAAGGCTACAAAACAATCAGAAGTAGCGATTGGTTGGGGCGCGATCGTGAGCTCACTTATTACATTGCTGGCGACAGCTTTTGTCATTTACCTGGTGATTCATATAGCCAAGCTTGACCGTATGGATAAGAAGAAAAGTTAGCCCTTTGTCTAGCAGAGAACGCTCCTACTTGGGGCGTTT
>DASWXM010000031.1:0-3351 GCA_036405515.1 Saccharimonadales bacterium (SeqCode)
GTTGATCTCTTGCTTGTAGGAAACCCGGCACCAGCAAAGCTAAAATCTTTTATAAAGACCCTAGAGAAAAAAGAGGGTCGAGAATTAAATTATAGTGTTATGAAATATGATGAGTTTTACTATCGCCTTAGTATCCGCGACAGATTTATTGCTGAGATAATGGCTGCGAAGCATGTGGTACTGCGTGATAGTGAAGGGATTCTGCAGGCAAAGTAAAAGGAGAGAATGTGGTAGAAATTGAATATAAGGGCGGAAATACCGTTGTCATAAGCACAAAGAAGTCAAAATTGGTTACCGACCCGAAACTGTCGGTCGTTGGTTTGAAGGATTACTCGATAAAAGATAGTATTGAACTCGCGACGGAAGCACGGCTTGCGTTGAACAGCTCGGAGGCGATGCTTTCTATTGAAGGCCCTGGCGAGTATGAGGTAGCTGATTTCTCTATCCGTGGCGTGAGTGCCCGTCGTCATATTGATGCACCCGACCAGGGAAAGCTGACAACCGTTTACCGGATTGAGGTGGAGGATGTCCGGATTGCTCTTATTGGTAATGTTGACGGCAAGCTGAACGAGGAGCAGCAGGAAGCACTTGGTGTGCTGGATATCGCCATCATCCCTGTCGGTGGCGGTGGTTATACACTTGATGCGACAAGTGCTGCAGCTCTTGCCCGTTCTATTGATGCAAAGATCGTAATTCCGGTCCACTACTCAGACAGCGCGTTGAAATACGAAGTTCCACAAGATGACCTGGAGGTGTTTAAGAAGGAATTCGGTGGCGAAGTAGAGCAGACGTCTCGTTATAAGATTAAGACAGCTTCTGCATTGCCGCAGACCTCTACTATTATTGAACTAACTCGCAGCTAGGAAGAACCTTGGTAATATAAATAATCCCGCTTGAAGCGGGATTATTTAAGGTGTTGCCAAGGCAGTAGTTCTATAACTACTTCTGTACTGCTGGGGCAAGAAGTCCCTTTTTCTTCAGTGTGCGGATCGCCTGTGTTGAAAGTGTCATTGTCACTTTCTTGCCATCTACCATGAAAGTCTTCTTCTGTAGATTTGGCTTAAAAACACGTTTTGTGCGACGCAAAGAGAAGCTCACATTGTGGCCGAATTGTTTACCTTTACCGGTAAGTTCACAGCGTGCTGCCATATCTTTACTCCTTAAAGTTATTTTGCAAACTTGTACAATTGTACCTGATTTTGATGTATGGGTCAATAGGGGTGAAGTATGGTCCGCTTCACTAAGTTTCTTGACCTAAAATACGGTATAATTGTTACTAGTGGACATTACTTATATTCTAATTGTACTAGGGGTCATACTTTTTTCAATGACCCTTCATGAAGCGATGCACGGCTTTGTGGCATATTGGCTGGGCGATGATACTGCGAAACTACAGGGAAGATTGACGCTGAATCCGATAAAACATATTGATCCGTTCCTGACGATCCTACTTCCTCTTATGTTGGCTGCAGTCGGTGCCCCGATTTTTGGTGGGGCGAAGCCAGTGCCGTTTAACCCGGCTCGTGTGAAGTACGATGAGTGGGGCGCGGCACTGGTCGCGTTGGCTGGACCGCTGACGAATTTCATCATTGCATTTATTTTCTTCGGTGCGTGGGTAGTGTCTGGCGCTGGAAATAGCGTCACCGGAGAAATATTAATGGTGGCTGTTATGGTGAATCTTGGTTTCTTTGTCTTTAATATGCTGCCAATTCCGCCTCTGGACGGCTCGCGGGTTGTGTATGCACTGGCTCCTGACTTTGTACGATCAGGGATGGAGGCGATTGAGCGATACGGTATTATATTTATCTTTACGATTGTCCTTTTGGCAAGTCGGTATATTGGTCAGTTTATGCTTGTAGGCATAGAGACTATCTTGAATATTTTTCAGGCCGTCTTTGCTCTCGTATAACCATTACGTGTATAATAATAGACAGTCCCTAGTGGGCAGTAGTGTACATGATTTCCTAACGAATCTTGATATGGATTCAGACGTTCCACTACCGTGGTAGTAGATCTGAGAATACCGCCTTGCGATTACGCGGGGATATATCACCGCACTACTGCCTGCTGGGGATATTTTAAGGTATAATAAAGTGAGCCTATCGGACGGTCGCTGGTACTTCAAGTACAAGAGGAAAGTCCGGGCAGCACAGGACAGGGTGGTTGCTAACGGCAACCGGAGGTAACTCTAGGGAAAGTGCCACAGAAACGATACCGCCTCGCTTGCGAGGTAAGGGTGAAAGGAGTGAGGTAAGAGCTCACAGCGACGCATGGTGACATGCGGAGGAGGTAAACCCCACCTGCTGCAAGGAGATTCACCAAAAGAGTTGTCCGCTCTGAATCGTTAACCGCTTGAATTGTGTAGCAATGCATAATCTAGATAGATGATCGTCGATAACAGAACCCGGCTTACAGATAGGCTTATAGAAAAACTCCGCCAGAAATGACGGAGTTTTTCTATGGATAATAATCCTAAGCTGCTTTACTTAGCACTTTTGACAATAGTCCCGAAAGCGGCAGCATCGCTGACAGCAAGCTCCGCAAGTACTTTACGATCGAGCTCGACATTTGCTTTTTTGAGGCCACTGATCAGCTGGCCGTATGTGGTACCGTTTTCACGGGCGGCAGCATTGATACGGGTGATCCAAAGACCACGAAGATCACGCTTTTTATTTCGGCGGTCGCGGTATGCGTACTGAAGGGCGCGAATCACACCCTGCTTAGCTAGTTTGAAGCTACGGGTGCGGTTGTGCTGCATGCCTTTTGCAGCTTTTAATATCTTTTTATGCTTTGCGCGGGCAGGAACGCCTCGTTTTACTCGCATGATTTATACTCCTAGGGCTCGTTTAATGTTCTTTTCCATCGAACCGCGTACAACACCAATAGTGTTGATTGCACGTTTACGACTCTTGCTTTTCTTTGCAAGCAGGTGACCGCCTGAAGCACGCTGACGAGTAATCTTACCGCTACCGGTAAGCTTCACGCGCTTGGCAGTTCCTTTGTGGGTCTTTAGTTTTGGCATTTATTTACTCCTTATGGTGATACTCAGATTACGACCGGCCATCTGAGGTTGTTGTTCGACAACTGCGTCTTCTTCAAGAAGTCCAATGATCTTTTCAATCATGACATATCCAAGCTCTTTATGGGCCATTTCTCGGCCCCTGTAGAAGATCTGAATACGGACCTTGTGACCCTCGGCGAGAAATGAGCGAATCTTGCGTAGCTTGATATCGAGATCGCCGCTACCGATTTTTAGGCCAAAGCGCATTTGTTTGAGCTCTGCCTGCTTGCTCTTTTGTCGGCTTTTCTGCTGTTCCTTCATCTTTTGGTACTGGTATTTACCCCAGTCGA
>DASWXM010000032.1:0-52162 GCA_036405515.1 Saccharimonadales bacterium (SeqCode)
AGCTAATAACCCGCAAGGCATCTTCTGCCTGCTCCCCTGCTGGACGATCGATGGTCATCTTAATAAAATACGAGGCATTCGAAAGCTTTATCTGAAGCTGACGAGTAGTCAGTACCGGAACAGTCGCCCGTGTTACTTTTCTACCATTTGCGGCAAACTCACCAACGACCTGGCCGACGAACACAAGAAATCGATTGCTCGTAATGACTTTTTTATTAAGACGATCTAGGGCAAGTTTATTCTGATCAACGATTGTCACACCAGGAGTACCAAAACCATTCACAGAGAAGACTACACCTTCGCCATCAACATACTCATCCCGATCATTAACAATCCAGCGCGCAACAGGTTCACGCAACTCTATCGCAGCCTGAGCCTTACCAAACTCTCCAGCCAAAGCGAGATCAATGTTTTTGATTTCTGGATGCTTTACTTGGAGGTAAGAAAGCATGTCTTTTTGGTCTGTACTTGGGTAATAACGCGCGAGTGGGTGTAATCCATAATACTCCTCAATAGTTCGTGTGTATGAGTCAGTTACGTCCGAGGAAACAGGGTGCGAGACTTTAACCATACGAATTGATACGTCCGCCACCAGCTGGCTCACAAGCAAGAAGACAGCTAGCGACGCTACTACAACTGCAGTCAATTTGAGCATCAAATGCCGCCTGTGTTTATTTAAATGGTGCACTTGTGCACGTGGCGAGAGCATTGTTGCATTCAGCTCGGCTGTACTTGAAACATTCTGCGAACTACTTCCTGTAATTGTACGATTGCGCCTGAATGACCGTGCGCCCTCGACGACACTTGGCGTCGTACGATCAGTACCCTCGGCAGGCCGGCGACGTCGAGGAGGTAGCGTACTGTCGGATTTTTTAGAAAATATGTTCATTATGCGCGCCGATCTTTCTTCTTCACAACTGATATGATCATCTTTGCCATATCTACTGCGGCATTTGGCATCGCAAAGCCATGAATGGCTCGGGAAAGCTGATCTCGCTTCTTGCTGTCTGCAAGCAGTGACGTTATAGATTCAAGTAATAATCTAGGATGGTCAGCAATTTCAGCTTCATCAATAAGTAAAACAGCATTTTGCTCCGCAAAGACTGCTGCGTTCTTTGTCTGATGCCCACCTGTGAGATGCGGGTTTGGTACAAGAATCGTTGGTTTGGCTAGTGAAGCCAATTCAAGTAATGTTGTTGCGCCAGCACGCGCAATCACTACATCGGCAGCAGCAAGCGCAGCAATCATCTCTTTGCCAAGAAACGGATGCAGTTGAAATGATGAGGTATCCGCATAACCTTTTAGCGACTCAGCAAGTTCATCATACTGGAAATCACCCGAAAGAAGCATTACATTGGCTGCAGCAAGAAGCTGATCGAGTATCTGAACAATGGCGTCATTCACAGGTTTTGCACCAAGCCCGCCACCTGTCACCACAACAAGAGGCCGATCGATCGAAAAACCAAGTTGGCTTGCAAAAGTAGTCTTCTCTTTCTCTGTATATATACGAAAATCAGGATTGATTGGTATGCCGACATAGCTCGCTTTTTCAACCGGATAACGGTAGTGTTCCAAGGTTGCACCAGTTCCAATTTTTACCGCCCACTTTGATAGGATGGAGTTTGCTAGACCGGGATGTGTGTCAGAATCATGGAGCACGACAGGAATCGATAGGCATCTTGCAGCAATACCAACTGGGACGCTGACAAAACCACCCTTACAAAACACAACATCAGGCCGCCAGAACAGCATGCGCCATATACTTTGAAAAATACCACCTATCATACGAAACATATCAATAATGTTCGGGATCACCAACGTACGAATTCGTAGCAGTTGTTTCCAGAGTGGCACACCATAAAAACGTCGAACTTTACCAGAGGCCACCTTTTGCACCAAAATAGATGGATCATAGGCATCAACCGTCTCTTTTGTACGTCGATAAAATGACACATCTGACCAGACGCGGATATCAAGATCACTTTGCTGCTCACCGAGCGCTTTAAGTACGGCGACGATAGGCGTCACGTGGCCGCCTGAGCCCCCGCCCACTGCGAGAATCTTCATTTCCCCCTCCTTCTACTTCAGTATAACTGGTTGTGTACTGTGAAAGTTGAAAAACAAGACCAAGTGCACCGGCCACAAATACCATACTGGTTCCACCAAAGCTTAAAAGCGGCAATGTAATACCCGTGAGCGGTATCAGTCCAGTCATTGCAGCAATATTAAGCATGACATGGGCACCCACCCAACCAAACACACCAGCCACGACAAGCCGCATCGTAATATTCGGTAAATGATCAGCTACCCTCAGTACTCGGTATAAGAGCGCAAAAAACAGCCCTAATATACCCACGAGACCTACAAATCCGAACGTTTCGCCCATCACTGCAAAGACTGAGTCGTTAACCACCTCAGGAAGATAACCCGTGGCTTGGACACTATTCCCTATCCCAACACCTGCAATACCTCCACTGCCTATGGCAATTTTGGCATGTTCAATGTGGTATGTCTCCGAATCCTCTGTACTGGTGCTGTCGCCCGCGAAGAAAGCCGCCACACGCTCCATCCGATGTGGGGCGGTCACGATAAGGAATAGCCCCGCCAACACCATTACCCCTACCACACTCAGGCCCAGACGTGCGTTGAGTCCTGCAGCAAATAACATTG
Organism: Saccharimonadales bacterium (SeqCode); assembly: GCA_036405515.1. Lineage (GTDB taxonomy): Bacteria > Patescibacteriota > Saccharimonadia > Saccharimonadales > Saccharimonadaceae > JASLCR01. The sequence goes on from DASWXM010000032.1 coordinate 2,671, forward strand.
TTGCAACGATAGCAATGAGTGCAAGGCCGGTGCCCATGTCTTTCTGCAGGCTCACCACCAAGAAGACCACAAACAGCGTTAGTATTCCAAGTGGTGCCAATGTAGCACCAATATTATTGATCTCACCCTGTTTGTATCGAACACCCAGGAAGCTTGCCACGAAAAGCAATAGTGCGAACTTCAAAAACTCAGCTGGCTGCACACTACCAAGGGCACCGAAATTAAACCACCTGACAGCACCATTGATATTCGGTGCAATACCCAAGCCGATCGCCCCAGCAAGTGCGAGCACTACACAAGAGCCCAGCCCTATCATCAGTAGCAACGTCGTATGTTTACGGAAAAGAGAGAACGGAAGCTTTGCAACCAGGAAAAACGCGATGGCAGCAAATAATAAGCTGACAAATTGCTTCACAAAAAAGTATGTATCAGAGTAATTATCTGTCCCAAACGTCAGATTCATCGCATGGGCGCGTTGTGGGCCAATCGCGTACATCACTACGAGCCCAATAAGCATCAATACGCCAGCAAACAATACAATGTAATAATCAGGTCGATGCCGTCTGACCATGCGCTCACCCTGAGCTTCTCGTGACCGCCCACGCCGTCGATCCATAATGTTAGACATGGCCTCCACTAAGAGCAAGGAGTACGCCGAAGAAAGCCGTAACAGAGCTTATCACCCAGAATCTCATAGTTACTTTTGTCTCTGGCCAGCCAGTTGCCTCCAGATGATGGTGAATCGGCGCAGATATGAATATCTTTTTCTTGAATAATCGCTTCGATAGAATCTGGACTAAACTTGATCCTGCTTCAAGAACAAATAGTGCGCCGATGATTGGCAGTAGTAAAAGAGAGTTTGTAAGCATCGCGACAACTCCGAGTGACACGCCATAGGCAAAACTTCCAACATCCCCCATAAAAAACCTGGCAGGATGAATATTAAACCACAGATAGCTCAGCAGTGCACCGATAACCGTAAAACAGAATCCCGCAAGTAAAAAGTTGCCCTGAAGAAGCGCGATGAGACCGAAAGCACCATAACTTGTCATTAAGAGTCCCCCGGCGAGCCCATCGAGTCCATCACTAATATTAACCGCATTGCCAGTTGCCGTCACAACAAAGGCAAAGAGTGGGATAATCCAGATACCGATATCAAACGAACCAACATACGGTACATGGACAGAAGTAAATTCAAGCCTATCATAGAAAAACCAGCCAAGCACTAGCCCGATTAGAACAATGAGGATGAACTTGATACTTGAACGAAGTCCTGCTACACCAAGTGATTTACCGCGAATATTGATGATGTCATCTAGAAGACCTACAGCTGCACCGCCGACAAGTGCCGCGAGTGGCAGCCATGTTTCTGCCCTACTCGAATTCAGACTCAGCGTCACGATGAGAATTGCCAGTACACCTATTGCGCCAGCCATGGTCGGAATCGAGCGCTGGAACTTCTTAGCATGGAGCTTTGTAAACACTTCGAGGAGCTCACCTGTCGTGCTCGTAGTCCGTTGTCTCTTCCAGAATTTGAACCGATACGCAAGGAATGTATAAATCGGTGTCAGCGCCATAGAAATCAAAAATGCAATCACACTTAGCACCATGATGTGGAGAAGCGAGTCGGTCAATGTTAATTGCGTAATATTACTTGCCATTATCTTATCCTTTTGGTTGCAGCTTCATATAATCAATAAGCCAGTTTGATACATCATTAAACACCAGCATCGCATCCGTTCCTGCAAAACCTTTACCTGGAGCTGATACTTGTACCATTATGACATATTTTGGCTTATCATCACCCCCATATCCAAGATATGTACCGATAGTTTGATTATTATCATATGAGTTGTTGATTAGTGTCTGGGATGTGCCCGTTTTTCCTCCAATATCGTACCCTTTTTTATCAGTTTTGCTATAGAATGCTGCACGTGCATCATGAACCATTTTTCGTGCTTTGTTTGAGGCGCTCGGTGAGATTGTTTGCCTCAGTGGCTTTGGAGTCGGACGCTGCACATACTCATCATCACGCATTTCTCCAGCAATAACCGTAGGCTGGTAATACTTGCCACCATTCACAATTGACGAGAAGCCAGCCGCAACCTGTATCATTGTCGGGTCCATTCCCTGCCCAAACGTCATGTTTGAATAACGAACCGCATTGCCTTCGACTACATCTGGTGAAATAACCCTTCCCTTGACCTCACCTGCAAGCTCGATGCCAGTTGCTTGACCAAGCCCAAACCTATTATGAAAGTAGTCGTATATGATATCACGTGATCCACGTGTAATATTATTTCCATCACCGAGACGTTCTGCCACCGTCACCATACCTGTATTAAGCGACCAGTTGAGCGCATGCTGTATTGTTATCTGACCGGTCTGCCCTCGGCTCAAGTTTGTGATTGTACGATCTTCTACTTTGATTGAGTCTGTATTGTTATACGTAGAGTTTGCTGTAATAACGCCCTTGTCGATTCCTGTAGCGACGGTAAAGGTTTTCATGACAGATCCTGGCTCATATGGTGTTGTAATAATTGCATTATTGAAAGCTGCCGCATTTCTGACCGATGTAAATTTCTCAGGGTTATAAGTAGGAAGATTTGCCATAGCCAGCACCTTCCCGGTTTGAGGGTCCATCACAAGAGCACTTCCATTGGTTGCACCAATTTTCTTCATTTGCTTGGCAAGTGTCTTCTGAGTATAGGCCTGCACATTACGATCAATCGACAGCACAATATCTTTACCGTCCTGCTTCGGTATTCGCGTGCTATTGTTCCCTATCGTGAGCGGTACATTACGAACATCAGTGACCGATCGAAGCATGCCGTCCTTGCCACGCAGCTGATCATCAAGCGCCTCTTCAACACCATACTGACCCTTGTCCTCAGCATTCACAAACCCAAGTGTCTGTGCTGCAAGCGAGGCCTCAGGATAGACGCGACGTGTTGCTTCCTGCAAGCCGACCCCGGAAATACGCTTGTCTCGAAGCATCTCTGCCTGCTTGCGTGAGAGATTCTTTGCGATGATCCTATATCTATATGGCTTATCGCGCACCAATTTCTCAATACCCTTTTCGGCTGTTCCACCAGCAACTTCTCGCACTGCCTTTACTACCGCATCAGGATCTTTAACTTCTACAGGATCGGCGAATACCGTATAAACGTTCTCATTGAGTACCATCTTCACTGGAGTGCCGTTATCAAGTGCGTAAATCTCACCCCGCTTGGCATGAATAACAAGACTTTTAACTTGCTCGCTCTCAGCCTTTTCAACATACGCACTATGCTTAATAATCTGCAAATCAAAAAGACGTACGACGAAGAGCGCCATCACAATACCAAGGAACCATACGAGGAAACGAATGCGGTGATGTGATGTTGCGGCTTCTACCATATACGCCTATTGAATGTTATGAGTTTCTTTTGGCTCAGTCATATTTTTAGCAACAGAACTCGACTCAACCGCTTCGAGTGCAGTGAGGCGCGCATTTTCGACTTCAAGATCAGTCTTCTGACTTGCAAGAGACTCAATTTTACTTTCTATACCCTGCGCCTGATAGTCATAGGTTGTTGCCTTAGTAGCCTGTGTTAGGTAAATCAAGCCCAGCACTGTAATCATCAGTGCGACAAGCACTGTATGAGTCACGGGGCCAAGTTTGACGCTCGATGTAAATGCAACAGTGTTTTGGTTTCGATTCCAATTCTGCTGACGTCGATTATACGTAGTGGGTCGTTGATATGTCATGTGGTGGTGGTTTTATGTTTGTTTTGTATTTTTACTTGGTGGTGGCGAGCATTTTGCCCGCCACCCTCGGAGTAATCAGATTACTTCAGGCGAACCTGAACCTGTGTTACTACCGACTGATTTTGTACTGGGATGTGAATTGGCATTCTCTTCCCCTTCCTTGTTTTTATTTTTTCACGGCGACCCGCAACTTAGCGCTGCGTGAACGCGGATTGTGAACATCGTCGATTGCTCCAGAAAGAGGTTTTTTGGTAATGATCGATAGTTCGGCCTCATAGCCATCAGCTATCTGATCGGAAAAGTATTGTTTAACGAGCCGATCTTCAAGACTGTGGAAACTGATAATCCCTACCCTGCCGTCTTTATTGAGAAGTTGGGGTAGCATCGGTAGCACGTCTTGAACTTGCTTCAGTTCGTCATTTACCTCGATACGTAGAGCTTGAAAGGTGCGTGTCGCCGGGTGGATTCTTCCACGCGGTCGACGAGATGTTACTTGAATAAGCGAAGCAAGCTGCTCAGTCGTATGAAGCGGCCGAGCCGCGACAATCGCCTGTGCGATTCGCTTTGCTTGGCTGAATGGTTCCTCTCCATAGCGCGCGATGATATTGGCCAAATCAGCTTCGCTGTATTCGTTCACAATACTCCGTGCACTACGCTCCTGTCGCCGGTCCATTCTCATATCGAGCGGACCATCTGACTGGAATGAAAAACCTCGATCAGCCCTATCAAGCTGTGGTGACGACACCCCCAGATCTGCCAAAATAAGGTCAAAACGTCTGCCCTCTTCGATGAGCTGACGAGCAGCAGTCACGAAATCGGAGAAACGAATCTCAGCGCCTTTGGCTTGTAGATTCTTTAAGTGACCGAGTGTATTTTCATCTCGGTCGACAAGAACAGAATCCTTATAGTTACCAGTTTTCTCTAAAAACGCTGTAGCATGACCTCCATAGCCTGCGGTGAGATCTAAGTAGCTCTCACCTGAGGTAGGTGCCATAACGCGAAGCGTCGCATCGAGTAAAACAGGAACATGGATACGTGGTGGATGTTCTTTGATACTCATAAACTGTAGTCATTGTAACATGTCTATAGTTTATTCGAGATCACCTACCCTGGCACTATGTCTGTGTTTGTTTTCGCAAGGTGTGTTTGTTTTTGTAATAAGTTGTCTCTACGATGGACTGCTGTGCAATTCATAAAATGTAGAGATTGAGAGACTTATGTGTGAGGTGGAGTTTTTGGGAGGTGTGTTTTAAGGAAGGTACGCCTAGGCTTTTATAGTGGTCTAGGTTTCCACACATAGTACCAGGTAGGTAATCTCGAGGTTTTAATTTTTAATGTGCAACAATTCTGAAATAGCTGCCGACCCGAATCGCCGCGACCTCTCGGTCGATATGTGCGAAATCGAGCTGCGCCTGCTTCAGTGTCACTCGGCCCTGCTTCTGGTCCAGCTCAGCTTCTGTCTTGCCCATTCGAAAACGTACGCTGAGATCAGCAACGTGCTCGTCAAGGAGACTTCCCTCAAGCTCAGGCTCAATCTTGGTTGCCCAGACGTCCTTTGGATAGAGGTGCAAGTAGTCACCAAATCCTTTGGTGATCACTACCCCACTTTGGAATTCCTCGCGAAGTTCGACTGGTATAGTCAGTCTGTTTTTGTCGTCGAGTTTTCTTGTGAAGTAGTCTACTTTTACCATAGCGGTCATGAGTGGTGGATTTAATTTGCTGTGGTGTTTGTTTTTTGCTTACCCACTGCTCATAGTCTACACTCCACTTTTACCCACTGCAACCCCCATTTTTACACTTTTTTTAAAATTCCTTACTTTTCCACAGTTCTGGGGAAAATAAATACCCCTGCAATATAGCCGGGGTATAAATTGAACGATACCTTCCTCTAGCTAGCGACCGAGGAAAAACCTTGCAAATGCATCATCATATTGATTCGTTATACTCAGTGTCACCCAGATGCACACTACAAAGAGATTAATTAGAAGAGAAACGATTAGTACCGCAGCCATCAGGTCAATCGTTGTTCCAAGACCGTGTCTTGCAGGCGGAGTAGATGAGGATTTGGTGGCTGCTTTCTTTGTACGGGGCTTTACTGGAGCTTTTTTCATATAGCCCAATACTACCACGCAGACAAAATAACCTCAAGCAACTTATGAGGCAGACTCATATTGTATAATCTCCTGAAATGAACTGACGATTTTTACAGAGTCTGGCACCGTGCCTTCTTGAGACGGAAGTAGTGTTCTGGCCTGTACCCAGTAGCCCCGAAGGTTTGTCGGTGCATCTATAAATGCCCTCGCCTTATCATCAACAAGAATAATATTCTTTACTTGATCTGGCAGCCTCGCACTATTCATGATTTTATCCCGCGGGATCCTAAAATGATCAGCCTGCTGCCACTTAGCTATCAATCCGGCTTTCACCGATGTAGGGGTAACCATACAAGCAGCATCGCTCAAACCCGTTCGTTTAAGCTTTGCAAGCTGCCACTCCTCCTGTCCATAAGTCATAATCATAAATGGTCGATCCGTCATGTTAAGCCATGATAAAAACTCATATCCACCCGGCAACAGATACTCATCATTGGTAGGTTCATATATATATATGTCAAGAAGCTCTTCATATGCATCTGATGCCAGAAGCGCCCTACACTCGCCAAGCGCATCAAAGGATCCACCACTAGCTTCGGTTTGACGTCTCAACTCATCAAGCCTACCTATCGGTAATATCTCTCGAGACTCGATAAGAAACTGTAGTCTTTCATAAAGCATGTCAATATCGCCAAGACAACGGTCAAAATCTAAAATCCACAATGTATTATCTTTGATCATTCCAGGAAATATTATAGCGCCATCACATCCAAGTACGCTATCATTAAAACAATGTCCTCTCAATATCCATCTTCGTACACCGGTCCAGTAACAGTGGTTGACCCGCTACTACAGTGCGACTTAGGATTACTCATGAAACAGCTCAGCTCCAACTACGACGGACGGCCCATTGATAGTAATAATCTGCAGCTCACTATCAATGCGTCAGATCAAGAACAGTTCGTAGTAATTCGCGACGGCCATGTCGTTGGGGCCGCAAGTTTATCGATCCTTCCTTCGTCTTTCTCTCTGGAAGGTAATATCGTCGATCAACCAACAGCCTGGCTTGCTAGCTTCATTGTGCATGAGTCATACAGGGGTAAGCTTAAAAATGAGACATCAAGTATTGCAACTCAGTTATGGGAAACAGTCCTTGGGTGGGCAAAAAAACACGGTGTTCATACTCTGGAATTTATGACCGAGAGTAAAAGAGATACTGCAATACATTTTTATCACCATAAAGGCGCCGAAGATGTGGGAACTGCGAACTTGTACCACATCCCCCTCAAAACTTCCGTTGACTTAACTGATGTTAGTCCTATTGATGGAGCTGGCATTATCTATGAAACTTGCAAAACACACCTAGCGCTTCATCTCTACGACCACACGAGAGAGCTTACAACCCAAGAGATATCACTCTACACCGACCACGCGGTACGCCGTGGACTTTCCTTAATGCAATACATCGTGGCTAAGGATTCTCCAGCAGCTCGCAGCTTGGCACAGGCTGGCATAGCGCCCCGACGCGAAGAAATAATCTTGCGAGTAGCTTTATGACACAATTGCATGAAATACTTACTGCATTTAACATAGCACTTGATAGCACTGTAAAGAAAATAAGCGGCGGTAAGATTAATAGCACCTGGCTTATCGATGAGCATGATAGTCATTTTATTCTGCAGCGTCTGCATCCAATGTTTCGTCAAGGAATGATCAAAGATAGCGCTGAGATACTTGAACAACTACAAAAAGATGGATGGGATGTCCCTTTGGTACAACTGACACCTTCGGGAAGCTACTTCTGGTCAAATAACGGAATATGGCGTCTTAGCAAGTTTATCGAATCTGACAATAAGCTACCTACTCTATCCCCTGATGTCCTACATGCCTGTGGCAAACTACTCGCCGAGCTGCACATATCCCTGAATAAAATCCAGCTAACACTTCCCGCCCCTATCCCACATTATCGAGATACCGTATTTCATATTAACTATTTACGCTCGGCAATGCCAAAACTTACCGGTGACGCACTCGCACTTGCCGAACAGACAATAAGTGCCTTTGAACATCAAGATACACAGACTACACTGATCAGCCCTCAGCTGATCCATGGAGATCCAAAGATAAATAACATCTTGTTTCGTGATCAACTTCCCTACACATACATAGATTGGGACACCGTAATGACTGGATCGCCATTTATCGATTTAGGAGATTTTATACGATCACTCACAAAAGAATTACCTGGTAAAGATACAGCACGGCTTATTACCGCTTTTTGCAAAGGTTATCATGAGACAAGCCCGCTTGAACTTGGTGTTTTCAGCGAGTTTCAAGCAGCAGCACTCAATGCAGCAAAGCTTATCGCGCTAGAAAATATCGCACGCTACCTTTACGATATAGTGGATAAGTCATTTTGGGAGTGGGACACCGCAAGATATCACAGCCAAGAGGAAGCAATGCTTGATCAAGCACGCAAAACACTTCAAATTTTTGAGACATTAAGCAGCCAGATGATTACTTGAGCTTTCTCAAAAGTGCACCATACCACTTTGCACTTGGACGAATTGTCCGCTCAAGCGTCTTCGGATCTACTGCCACCAATCCAAAATTCGGCCATGATCCGTGCGCCCACTCAAAATTATCAAGCAGGCTCCAATGAAAATACCCGCGCACGTCAACACCTTCAGCAAGAGCACGCTGCAGAGCAGCCATAGAGGTGGCAATCCACCACTTTCTCCTCGTATCGTCACTATCGGCGAGACCATTCTCAGTCACAATAAGCGGCAGTTTGTATTTTCGGTACAACCTCTCAAGTACATACTCCAGATGATCAGGATGCATATCCCAGCCAAGATCATTAAAGCGTCTGTCTTCGTTATGTATCCGATATCCGTAGAAACGGCTCGAGAAATAGTAGTTTACACCTATAAAATCACAAGTACGACGAATTCGCTTCAGTGTATAGTCATCGACAATATATTGCCAGATACTTGCCGATACTCGAGAGAGCCATGCATTATCACCTGGATATACATATGTAGAGTTGTCTGCGATCGAGACTTTATATCGGCGATTCATGCCATGGATCAGCCGGGCCGCTTTATTGTGAGCATAAATAAGATTCCTCAGCACACGCCATGCCAGCCACTTTGATGACTTCATAGGTGGCCATTCTTGTCTGATATATCCTTCTAGTACATAGACCTGTGGTTCATTAATTGTGATTATATACTTGATATCTTGACCAAGCTCATTCATAACCTTTTCAGCAAATCGCAAAAAATATTTCACATTACGCCGCTTCTCAAATCCACCTAACTCAGAAAACCAAACAGGCACCGTAAAATGTAGTAAGGTCATCATCGGCTCAATACCGGCATTTTTTAGTGCTCCAATGTATCGACGATAATGCTCAATTGCACCGACATCCCAGGCACCTTCTGTAGGCTCAATACGCGACCACTCGATACTAAAGCGGTATGCATTAAAGTTAAGCGAGGTAAGTATCTTAAAATCTTCTTCATAACGCCCATAGTGATCAACAGCTCTCCCTGACTTAAAGTTATCAGGGTTGGTCGCACGATCTGCTATATTTGGCCAGATCGCAAGATCATGGTAGAGGTATTCGGCCTGTGCCGCTTTTGTCCGAGCATTCTCTTCTTCCCAAACGCTCCACTGATTTTGATTATTCCCTTCAACTTGATGTGCGCTTGTCGCTGCACCCCAGAGAAAACGTTTCGGAAATGGTGTCGATTTTTGCGACATACTTTACCTAGTATAACGTAAAACGTGCGGCTGCCCAAAAAACGGAAGCTTCCCTACTGAATAACCTCTTCTCCAAAATGCTTCTGCAAACGCATCTTGATACTTCCCTCGTGACGGCCCAACTTATCCGAAAGACTCTTTAAACTGGCCCCGTTCTGAAAATCCTGTTTAAGTTCGGCATCATCTTGATTTGTCCATGGTCGATATGCGTTTGGATACGTCTCACGCATCTTCGCGATCTTACCTGCCCATGACGAAGATGAAGCCTTCTTTTTAGCCGGCATAGCTCCTCTCTTTTCAGCTTCCTTTTCGAGTTCCGCAAATTTCTCACTTGCTTCCTTTGACTGATGACGCAACAATTCGTCAATCTCAAGTGCGTCACGGCTCACACGGAGAGCCATCTGGTTAATGCCACGTAGGTATAAGCTATTGATATTCTTCACGCGAGACAGTGCCACATAGCCCATACCTTCTACGAAAGCTTTCCTTAGATCAACCACTGCCCCATCCAGCGTCATACCTTGACTCTTATGAACAGTAATAGCCCACGCAAGTCGCAGCGGAATTTGAGTAATACTTGCCCGCTTCTTATCGCCATCACGAAGTTCCCAGGTGTCAGGCTCGACTGTCACCTCTCTGCCACTATGAAACTCCACAACCGGATAATCACTTCCTGGTTCAAATGCGACAACTTGGCCAATACTTCCGTTTGCATACTTTTTCTCAGGGCTATTTTTCACCGCCATGACAAGTGAACCGAGCTTAAGTCGCAAAACAGATGGAGCCAAGACTGAGCGCTGCAAACTCTCAACATAATTGGCCGCTCCAGTCGTGGTCTGCTCAAAACTTACCTCTTCACCTTCAAGATCAGTCAATCGTCGATCATTAATCGCATCTACATCGATATTCACCGTATGGAGCTCTGTGAAATTATGGTCATCGTCAAGCACAACATCAACACGCTCCAGGAGCTGCTCGGCATGGTGGCGTCGCACATCCCCAGCACGAAATGCACCAAGTATCTCTTGCAACGGGTCATTACTTTCCTGCCTGTGTTGCTCGCCCAAATAACAAATCGTTGGTGCAAGCTCCCTCCAGGCATGAGAGTTAACAACAAATCCGCCCTCCCTTGAGTCGCCACGATTGATTGGTGGTAATTGGAAGAAGTCGCCGCTCATCACGACCTGGATACCACCAAATGGCACATCCGGCTCCTTGCGCACGAGGCGACAAATTTCATCTACCATATCCAAACGATAGTCATGCAGCATTGAGATTTCATCAATCACCAGTACATCTGTTTTCTCAATAATCTCCCGACGACCCTTACTAAGGCTATCAACAAAATGTGCCGGCAGGTCATCGTGAATACCAATACCGCTCCAGCTGTGAATTGTTGTGCCGCCAAGATGCGTCGCCGCAAGCCCTGTTGTCGCCGTTACTGATACATATTTTCCGTCGTGTTTGGCAAGTTTAATAAATTGGTTGAGTATGTAGGTCTTACCGCTGCCAGCTGCACCGGTTAAAAATACGTGCTGACCAGACAGCATAATCTCAAGCGCGAGAGTTTGTTTCATTACTTCTTATTGTACCATCTGGGATGTCCCGCTTTTGCTTTAATGCTATACTGAGCTTATAAATCTAATGAGATGAGAGAGGGATTATGGATCAAACTCCACAGCCACCAATGCCACCAACCGAGGAGCCGACATCACCGGCCTCACCACAAGTACCGCAAGCGTCAGAAGCACCGACGCCAAGCACTGGCATGACACCTACTACGCCGAGTAGTAACAAAGGACTTATTATTGGACTTGTTATCGGAGGAATAATACTTGTTCTTGTTATTGCAGGCATCATCCTTGCAGTTATCTTTGGCAGCAAAGATAACAAAAACACTATACAAGATGACACCAAAAATCAGGATTCGGCAAAAACCGAACAATCAGAGGATGCACTCCGCTCAGCAAATGCAAAAACAGCAAAATACATGTTCGACCTCAATGCAGTATGCGACAATGGCTCAATCACCAACGCAGCTGACTTTACGAAGCCATACAAATTGGTTGCATTTGCTAAAAACAGCACCAGTCCTAGCTACACAATTGTAACTCTTGCCTATGGCGCAGATTATGCCGCAAAGTACACCGATCATGAGTCAGTTAACGTTGTTGCCTGTCTTAATGAAAAGCCAGGTACGGCCATAAAGTCAAAGACGTGCGACTTTAAGTCTGGTAATGAAAAAATAACACTCGATTACTATGCTCTTAAGTATTCCCTCACTCTGCGCGAAGCAAAGACAGGTAAGCTTGTTAAGACTCTCGAGGATATTAATGCACCAGCCACAAGCTGTCCAATCGTTGCAGCCTACAGCAAAAGTGACCCAAAGTATTATGCAAAGCCCGATAAAGACGCAGTCGATGCCGCAATCCAAAAATTTGTAGCTGAATAAATCTCAAGAAAGTCATAAAATCCCCGAGCGTACGCCGGGGATTTTATATTATATCTGGTACATTAGCCCCTAGGTGGCTCGCCACCACTTGGCTCATCGAGCAGCTTCTTGCTTTTAATCTCATATCGCTTGCCGGTAATTTCTGAGGTGATGTAGTCTTCATTGATAAGGTTTACGAATGTATCAAGATCGTTGCCATCCATGATAATAATCGCTCCCGCGTCATCCGTCATCAGCTCAAGTTGCATCTCATCAGCATACTCGATCACTTTCTCCTGTGATATTTCTCCGACTTCAAGTTTTTGCAACTTATTAATAGTCTTCTTGCGATCTTTCACAAGTGCCTGCATGTCTAGACCATCCGGAAAACTCAACTTGTACTTTTGTTCAATCTCGAGCACTTTCTTGTCTGCCAACGCCTGTTTCTTAAAATCATACTCAAACAACCGTTCAAATTTTGACTGATTAAAAACAAAAATGTCCTGGTCAATAATCAACACATGATTGTCGGCAGGAATCTTCAAGCCTACATCAGCCTTGAAGCGATCAAAGCGAGCACCATTGATCTCCCATGCAGTAATATCACTCAGCGCAGCACCTGTCTGCAAAGACTTAATGATATAAAAAACCTTTGCCGGATCAACCTTGGAAGTAAAGCGTGCGACAATCCCCTTCATACGCTTAAACTCATGCTCTTCCTGAGAGAACTCAACGATATCTGATCGTTCCTTTTCGATAAGATTAATCAATGTATCAGCCTTGACAACCCTCGCCTTCTCAGTCCTCAGCAATACATTCTCTTCCGCCTCGGATTCTTCAAACACACGGACACTCAGTCCGGTGCCCGCACCGAGATTCACTTGCCCGATTACATCGTAAAGAAATAATGCACGAATCTGTGATTCCAGTTCGCTCGCAAAACGCATTGAAAACGGAGTGTAGTAGCGGTTGAAAAGGAAGAGCTCAATGTCAAGATCACCCTTTACTGCATCAGTTTGATTTGCCCACAAAAAAATATCGGTCGCTTCGCGTTGCTCTTCCATGTTCTACCTTCGTGTTAGAGATTTTTGTCTTACACTATTATAGCGCAAGGAAACGGGAGAGTTTTTAGTTACGATGCAGTAATTTTGCCAACACCTTACGACCAAATGACCGTTCAGGCATAGCACTATCCGGACCAAGCTCTGGCGAGATAATCGAAAGTATTCGATCACGCACATCATAGGCAGACTCATGTCTCTGCTCATTATGGCACCAGTTCACTAGACTATTTTTCCTAGACCATGATCGACAATAGTGCGGACTCTGTGTCTTATCGATAAACCAGTACGCAGGCTTCTCGTACTGTCTGCCTTCGTTGACATATACCAATTGCTTTCGCCTCAGAAAGTACTCCTCTGTCTGGATGGTGCAGTCGTCATCTCTGCTAAAACCAGCCGCCTCAAAGATCTCGTCAACTGTTCTTGAAAGTAAAGCTATCGCTTCTATACCTTCTTCGCTTAGATACTCAAGCTTCAGTGATTCAAAATTATCATCTACCAGACTGTCAATATCGAGAAATTTTGGTCGTCCTAAATAATCATTAGGTAAGGGGTCTGGGTCGCTTTCAGGCAAAAATCCACTCATAAAGTAGAGTGATTGTAAGGTTGTTTTAACTATCTGTCAATAGTCAGGCTATTCGGTTACTTCAATGCCGTTCCAGAACGCGACATAATCCGTAAAATCCTGCTTTACTCGCTCAATGGACCCGTCTTTTGGCTCTGAGTAATACCACGCGCCGAATTCGTTGGTCTTGCCATCTACTACTACATCATAGTAACTGGCCTCGCCTTTCCAAAAGCACGTCGTATGATGAGTACTATCTCCGAAATACTCGCGATTTAGGCTCGATGGAGGAAAATACCAGTTACCTTCGATTCGTATCAAGTCTTCTTTGGGTGCCTCGGCAAGAATGGCACCATTCCAGATAGCTTTCACTACTCGCTTACCGTCAGTGTGCCAGTAAATTGCGACTGAAGATGATCATGGAAATCATGTTCGCCGACTGTAGTTGGCGTAAAGCTCGCAGACTGTCCCGGCTCGAGAACCTCAAGATTCAATTCGGGATCTTCAGTATGAGTTGGATGATCGTCTGAAGAAAACTGCAACTGCGCATCTGACTCATTCTTTACCGTGACAGTCTGGCCTTTCTTGACTGCGTAAGCAGTCTTTTCAAACCCTTGATCAGTAAATACGATTGTCACACCCGCAGCCTGATCTGAAGATGTTGGCGTATTACCATCGCTATCTGTCGATTTATTATCGCTGTCAGACTTCGAAGATATGTCGTTTGTCGTTTCAGGCGAAGACTGCTTCGGCTGGTTCGCGAGCGCGTATGCCGCCAAGCCGCCGACAACCAGTATCGCTACTACTCCTAGAATCCACCACACTGCCTTATTACTACTTTTTTCCATCTATCACCCCCTCTGATTTCCTCGCTTTATCGTATATATAATTATACACCCATGCACAGATGAGCAGCAGACCGTACAACCACCAGAGCACAAGAAACCATTTTACAGTAAGCTCTTGTCCAAGCATTAACGCATGAATAAATATGCCGATCATCGCCGCTACCTGCGCATACTCAACGTACTTCCACCAGTTCTTATCATGAAACCATCGCTGTAGCTCAAACATCAGAAATATCAGTAGACAAACAGTTCCTAACATGAGGAAGGCCGCTTTGCTGCCATATACCATCTCGTAGCTGGACGGAGGAAGACCAAGTCCGTCTACGATCAGCCGATAGTTCAACAGTAAAGGATGCAGAATGATTAAGGCGAGCACAAATGCTGACGAAATCGGCCAATATATACCGGCAGCACTTTTCTTTAGGCCCATTAGCCGTCTCACTGCACCGAAAACGAAGTGCGACCACATCAACATAAATGCCACCAGTCCAAATAACGGAAAAAGTGAAAATTCATTAACCCCGTGTTGTAAAATATTCCGCGACTGCATCCAAGCCACTGTCGCTGTGACAAGCACCCCTACACCGACCGCCCATTCCATGGAGCGAAATACTCTCACCGAGCCCTCTGATTCTCGATTTATCATATACTTAGTATACTATTTATCTGTTTCTTTTGAGAGGTAATTCTTTGTCTCACGGAGGAGGAAGAGGCTAATATCGTCTCGGGTAGCACCTTTTGCATGGAATGGTATGCTAATCGTCTGGATGAGCGTCAACATATAGACCATAATAAACGTAATCGTCCCGGTGATTACCAACCCACCGTAAAATGGATCAATATTAGTAAGCAGTAGTGCAACGATTGCTAACACTACGATTGAACGCACAAGCAGAAATGCTGAGGGGATAAATTTAATCTTTTGAATATAATTAACCCGGTACATGCTCTTGAGTAAAATCGACTGCTGCTGCTTGAGTTTCACAATATAATTTGCTGGCACACCAGCTTTCTCCATCTCACCAAATGTTGTATTAAGGTCGGATATTTCACGACGCGCACCCTTGCGATTAACCCTCGTCCCCTCTCTAAATGCACCCAGAATATCAATCAAATTCGCCCTAAATGTAGCAAGATCAAACTTATACGTCTTTCGGATCTCTTTTGCATCCTCGTACATCCCTTCAACGTTCGAGGCAAACTCTGCGGGGATTCGTTCGCTCTCCTTGTAGTCTGCAATCGTGGCTGAGAGTACAAAACCCATCACAAATATCACACTGGAAATCATGCTGTTATGCAAACTTGTCTGCTCTATCGGCTCAAAACCAAGCAAATGGAGAATATATTTTCCAACCACAACAATACCTGTTGCCACGAGCGCAACAAAAAAGATCTTGGCGTCTTTTAAAAATTTCATTCCTCTACTCCCTCTACTACCGCGTAGCAACTTAACTCAAAAGCTCCGCTATTTCAATTCTTCTTTGCTCTGTCGTGTCACGATCACGAATCGTCACCGTGCCGTCACCTTCAATGGTTTCAAAATCAATCACCACGCAGTAAGGAGTACCGATTTCATCCTGGCGGCGATAGCGTTTACCGATATTGCCGTTGTCATCCCACATAACTGCTCCATATTTTTTCTTGAGTGCTACATAGACTTCACGCGCCTTTTCGACAAGCTCCGGCTTATTCTTCAGTAGTGGTGATACGGCGTATTGCACTGGTGCAAGATGATGTGGGAATTTCATCACCACTCGCTTTTCACCGTTCACCTCATCTTCCGTGTACGCACTCGAAAGTACCGCCATCAGGGCACGCTCCACGCCAAAGCTTGGCTCGATCACATGCGGAACAAATTTTGTGTTCGTTCCTTTGATCGTGTATTCCATGCTTTTATTTGCTACGCGCTGAATATTTCCAAGATCAAAATCGGTACGGTACGCAATTCCTAAGAGCTCTTCTTTACCAATGGGGAAATCAAACTCAATATCAATCGTGCGCTTTGAATAATGCGCACGATCCTCCTCGGGGACTTCAAGCTCATGAATGCCCTCTTTTGGTAGACCAAGTAGCGCCAGAAATTCATGTGTCGATGCAAGCAGTGACTCAAATGATTCCTGCCAATTGTCTGGATTAACAAAGTATTCAATCTCCATCTGCTCAAACTCACGTGAACGGAACACAAAGTCTCGCGGGCTGATCTCATTGCGAAATGCCTTGCCCTGCTGTGCAATACCAAATGGTAAGTCTGGATAAAATGCATCGACGACATTCTTGAAATTCGTGAATATTCCTTGTGCCGTCTCAGGACGAAGATAACTCACCGACTTTTCGTCAGCGACAGGACCAACATGTGTCGTAAACATCATATTGAAAGTGCGAGACTCGGAAAGTGGGTTGCCGTCGGGGCTCTTGATGCCACTTTCTTTGATCACCTCGTCCATTTGCTGCATTGTCATGCCGTCAGGATTTACCCCATTATCTTTCAAGATATGATCGGTACGAAAACGCCGATGGTTAACTGTGTCTTCGCAAAGTGGATCGACAAATGTATCCACATGCCCGCTCGCTTGCCAGACCTTCTGGTTCATCAAGATCGCTGCATCGACACCATACATATCATCGCGCTGCTCGACGAAAAAATCCCACCAAAGATTCATGATATTTCGTTTCAATGTCACACCAAGGGGGCCATAGTCCCATGTACCACTCAAGCCTCCATAGACATCAGACCCTTGATAAATAAATCCTCGCCGTTTCGCGAGACTGACAATTTGTTCCATTTTTTCGTTCTTCATTACCGTCGATTATAGCAGAATTTGAATAAATATTTTATATATTGTATAATAGATATTTGTAGTCGCACCTTTCACCTTCGATTTTCCAGGAGTTCAACCTTGGCAAGCATTCCATTCAAGCCGCGAGAATCCGACTTGAGAGAGTTACTCAAAATTCTCAAGAACGAACCGGACAAGCCCCATCCCGCCTACGAGCAAACGCTCTGGCAAGTCGCTGAGCTCAGACGCAACGTCTTACCCGACGTCAAGGCATACCTTGGCGAGATCTACCACCAGCTGGCACTCCGTGCCCAGCTGCGCGGTGACCACGCACGAGCAGTAGCCCTTTACGACCAGTCCATCAGTGTCTTCAGGAGCCGATCCGAGTCGCTAGGACTTGCGCGGGTACTGCGCGACAAGGCGATGTGCATTGCGCTACACCACGACGAAGCGCATGGTCTCACGCTCGCTCTTGAGGCACTCGAGGCTCACAAGAATGACTTCGACAACCCCAAGGGCAAGCGGCAAGAGTTGATCACCCAGACGTACGTCTGGCGAATTCGGGCCATGGTAGACCCGAAACAGGGCCTCACGGATCTGGTTACAGTTGCCCTCGATCACCACATCCACCTGAACAGCCGGGACGACAAGGCAATCTTGGAGTTTCTGATTCCTCGGGTTGATGCGGCTACGAGACTACGGCTTCGATCGCGGCTCGCAATAGTCAACGCTGGCCACAACCGGAAAATTGATGCAGCAAAGTCGCTGAGCGCCATGATGATCGACATCCCGATCGTCGTAACCAGCCGCACCATCCGACTTATCTTGCGAAAGGAGTGACTGCATACCCCGCCTGAAATATGGCGGGGTTAGTCATATCCTAGTGTGCTGCCGCTCGCTCAGCAATCCATAAACAGTCATCAATCAGCGTCTCAATACCGTTCACCTGCATCGCCACTTGCGGCGAACGTGCGCTCAGTAAGCGCAAGATTTTAATATGCTCGGCTGTAAATCTTCCCTGATTATTAAATACTAATACGCCAGCGTTCGGATCAAAATCATATCTGGCATCTTCCACCAGTTTCATACCATTATCATCAGTTGAAAGATTAAGCCCCTGCCCAAGCAAAATTGCCAGCTGTAGCCAAAACCATACCTTAATGACTGCAAGTGATATCTGTAGGTTATTAAGGCTCCGTAATACTTCATCAAGCAGCGTAAAAAAGGCGCTCTCATCAAGCGCGTCAGCAGCTTTTGCAACTTGCTTGATACTGTCATAGCCAAACTGAAGTCGATCATAATCCTCGAGAATAGTGCGATATGTTTGCTCGATCCGTGATCCTGTTATTATTGCCAGATCACTCTTTCCTATATGTAGCGTCATATCCAGTCGTGCAAATGGTTCCACCGCGCCTGCGAGCTTGCTTTTTTCACGACGCACCCCTTTTGCGATCGCGCTCAGTTTACCATGTTCCGGAGTAAGTATCTGAATAATACGATCTGCCTCACCGTAATTCGTGCGCCTCAACACTATCGCTTGAGTTCGGATTGTCTGACTCACGCCACTACCTCCTGAATCTCCCCAACAAGCTGCGCCGGTGTGATCGTCGCCTTATCAAGCACGGCATGTACACCGTATCTTTTCATCGTACCCAAATCAACACGGTCGGCTATATTACTCACGAGCAAAACAGGAATGCGAGAAAGGTCTCGATGCGATTGTAGCTCATGCAGTAATGTAGGTGCCGTGCTTTGCTCAAGCAAAATATCAAGGATGATAGCATCAGGTACCGTGGTATCAATCAGGTCAATTGCTTCAGCTCCGTCAGCCGCAAGATACGGCTCAAACCCCGCACGCGTTAGTACGCGCATATAGTGCGCCCCCAGCCAGCGATCATCTTCGACAACTACAATTCGCTTCATACAAGTTTCAGTTGCTTTGATATCATCAAATCGACGTAGAAGGAATTACCATCTCTATGCCTTGTAGTACCGATTTTGCCGCCAAATGCACCAGCAAATTCTTGCGCTATCATCAAACCAAGACCATGCCGATCATACGGGAGTTGGCTTGGCTTCGCACCTGCGTTTTTCCTACCGTGCAAAGATGTGCGATCCCGTACTCCAAATCGCACCCTATCACGCTTGCGCAGCAATGTCGTATATACCTCCACCACGCTGGACGGATCACTGTACTCGAGGGCATTATCGGCAAAATTCATCAAGATACGATGCAAAAGATCAGGATTTGCTACGGCAAGATAATCGCGAGACTTCTTATTAAAATCAAATGACCGACCATGCGCCTTATACAATGGTTGAATCTCTTGCACCACCTGCAGACAAACTACCGAAGAGCTGAGAGGAGCGGTATTAAAAAGTTCTTGTTGTCGCCGACCCGTATTAGCTATGTCTGATGCAAAGCGAAGCGCTCGTTCGCTCGTCAGACGTATTTGTCTTGCGAGCTCATCTCGCTCACCAAGACTTAGCTCAGAGCTTTCAAGCTCAAATGTCAGTTGTCGAATAAGTGCAAGTGGAGACTTGAGCTCATGCGCGAGAATCGAAGATGAAGCAATATTATCACGAAGAGACACCCCCTTACTTACCTCAGCGCGTCCCTCTCCACTGACCATATATATCAGTGTAGCAGATATTGCGGTAAAAAACGTGCTGGCTTAGTCGTTAAAATCAATCGTTTTGATAATCTTGTCGAAGTCGGGCTTGAAGGTATCAGCATCCGTAAATACTGATATTGTCTTATCGCGAAGCTTAAAGAAAACTCCCGAGCCACGGATGTCTTTTGAGAAGCTGCCATCAAGTCGTACACCTCTATGACCACTCGCGGAAACGGTACCGTTCTTTAGATCTCCCTTTTCTATCAGACCGTCATACGATGCAATTACTTGGTCATAATCCCTGCTTTCGATCACAATACGAAAAGCATATCGCGACTCCGCCCCATCAACAGACGGTACAGTTACCGGATGGAGATATGCCTCATAGTTGCCACCCTTAGAGCCATCTGCATCGACATACACACTCCAAGTTTTTGGGTAGCTAAATGTAAGCCTTCCGTAATCATCAGGACCAACGAATTGACGGTTCGGCTCTTTTTCACGCTCAAGGAACTTTTCCTGCTCTTCCTCCTGGGTGTCACGAATAGCTTTTGCCTTTGCCGCTTCAACTTTTGCATCAACATTACTTTTCTGATCGCTATATTGAACAAAAAGCCAAATTGCCATCCCTATACACGCCACAAGCGCCAACCCAAGTAGTATGATCGCAATCACGCCACCATTTACACTACCCTCTTGATATCTTCTAGTATTCCTCATTTGCATGCTCTTGATTATACTTGTGGTTTTTTTACATGTAAAGGTTTGATTTTATACAGGTAGTAGGCCCCTTGTTGTCCTGCGTTTTTATGGCCAGGTAGCTCAAAGCCGTAACTGATGATATAGAGCATACGGTTAAGGCGACTGGCCTCTTCCTCAATACGCCGCGCGAGGCGTTTAATATCACGCGCGTCGCCAAACAAATACACTACTGTCGTACTATCTGGAAAAGGTGTACGCCATATATTTGCAATCCTGAGTTGCACTTTTGAGTACTTGTGAGACAAAAGACGGCCAATCCAGACAAGCAAGGGGTTCAGCTCATACCCTATCGCCAATGCCCCGCATCGTGCCGCCTCACGCAGTACGACACCATCGCCGGCACCAAGATCCAATAAAGTATCGCCAGGTCCGAGTTGATATAAATCCTTAAAAACCTCACGTATGTATTTTTTGCGTGATGGCACGTAAGGTGCCCCAAAAAATACCACAAATCCGAATGCGAGAACTACTATAAACACTACCCAGAATAGTACAGACATACTCCTAGACTTTACTGAAATCCTGCTTCAACTGGTTAATCTTATTTTTAAATGTTGAGAGTTCTTCTTCGATCTGTTTTGCTAATTTTTCCGCTTCTTTGAACTTTTCGATCGCCTCTTCGAGCGCAAAGTCTTCACTCTCGAACCATCGTACCTGCTCATCCAATTCTGCAAGCATCGCTGAAATCGTTTTTTTACTTTTCTCTGACATTACGAACCTCCGTTTCAATAAATTGCTCTTTTGTTTCAACTTCAATCACCTTACCCACTTCCACATTACCTCTTACGATCGCATATCCCCTCTCAAGCACACGCCTTGGATTAAAGGCAGCTAAAACTGCCTCGAGCTGGTCCGTACGGCCCATTGCGTCATCAAGAGACAATTCAATCTTCTCAAGCATGAATTGCAGCTTCTGGCGCCGCTCACGGTCAATTTCTGCGATTACCTGATTAGTACGCATGACGATATGCCTCAATTGCGCCTCCGCATGATGCAAAATACTCTGCCTATCGGGCACAAGCAATTCTGCAGCATTACTTGGTGTGCTTGCTCGTACATCAGCCGCAAGATCGACTAAAGTTTCATCAATCTCATGTCCAATACCCGTAAGTACCGGTACCCTACTAGCAGCTACTTGACGTACAAGCAGTTCGTCATTAAATGCAGCCAGATCGTCGGCACTCCCGCCACCACGTATCAGCACAATTACTTCGGGAAGTCTCTCTTGCTGCGAAATATACGTTAATGCACGAATAATCTGATCCGGTGCCTCCATACCTTGAACTTGCACATGAGCAACGTCAATCTCGATACCACCCCATCTTGCATCAATGATCTTCATAAAATCCGCATAGCCAGCAGCCTGCATACTTGAAATAACTGCAATGTGCTGTGGCATAGGTGGCAGTGGTCGTTTACGCTCCGAGGCAAATAATCCTTCACTGTTAAGTTTTTTATAGAGTAACTCAAAGTTCCGCTTAATAGCGCCCTCACCAACCGGTCGGATTTGATCAATCGTCAGACTAAATTTCCCCCACTTAGTCAGCTTTGGATGAGCTCGCACAATGACCTTCATGCCATCCTCCACCACAATACGAAGCTGAAATTTCATCATGAAACAGCCAATCGATCCTTCATTATCTTTCAAGTCGAAGAAAATAAATTTATCTTGATTGACCTTAAAGCCAGAGACCTCCCCTTCGATCTCAACCGTTGGATAAGCGGTATCAAGAACCTGATTGGTCAGTGAGATAAACTCACCGACACTCAGTTTAAGACTTTGATTTTCCATATTTTAAAAGTGCATGTTGATAGAAAAAATAACCAAGCCCGATAGTCCCAAGGAGGAGAATAACACGAGTTAGGACAATACCTGCGATTGCCGTACCGGCTGCAATGCCCGCAACCGCTAAGAAAGAAACCATAATAGCCTCAAATGCACCAGTACCGCCCGGAGTTACAACAAAAGACGCCGCAAATGTAGCCAGACCATAAGCAATCAAAATAGGTGCCGGATTTACCGGAGAGCCAAGCGCCCAAAATGTAATCGCATACAGCAACACATCGCCAACCGTAAATAGCAATCCCCATAAAAACGGCTTTATCAAAATCCGCTTGTCTTTTTTCAGCTCGAGATAGTCCGTATGTAAATCATCGAAAAACTTTGCCGCTCGCAGGGTATCAATACCCTTGGTCTGTCTTACACCGACTAGTCTCAGAACCCGATTAACTATACCAACAATCCACTTTACAGCCGCATGTCCACGTGAGGGACTACTGATAAGATACACTGCCAGTATTGTGCCCCCCGTCATTGCAAATACAATTATAGAACTCAATAAAATCATCCAGCGGTTAATATTACCATCAATCGTGATAGCAAGTAGCGCAATAATAAGAAGCACAATGAATGCCGCAAAACTTGCGACGAAGCGCACAAGCTGTGCCATTGTGGCGCGACCTGGCGAGATGCCGTACTTATGCAAACGCCATGTCATATACGACACACCACTTACTCCCGCACTCGGTAGTACATGATTAACAAAGTTCATCTCCAGTGCCATTCGTGCCTGCGTTGCAATACTAATATGTTTGATTACTTTTTTATCTCGGAGATATGAAAACATCATCTCACCAGCAACAAAATACACAACAATCTGCGTCGGAATGATCAGGCTTAACACCCAAGGATTTACTGATCCAAGTAGCGCCCATGCGTGAGCAATTTCATGACGTGCGGCAAATAAAATGACTACCAATAGCGCAATAGTAATGACACTCACCCATGATCGTAAAGACATGATAGTTATTATAGCACTAGGATACGGATTTTTCTCGAGCGCATGCACTAACACTGCTATACTAAAAACACTATGTCACGCTACTTTTCGATCCTAGGAAGACAGCCTGAGCTCAGCATCGCAGAGCTTGAGCGTCTTTATGGCCCTTCTGCTCTTGATCATTTCTCATCAACGACAGCAACGTTCACTTCCGACACATTACCTGATATACAGTCAATTGGCGGCTCACTAAAGCTTGGTAAAATCACCCTTGAACTACGCAAGGCTACTTGGCAAGATGTGAGCAATAAAATTATTCAATATTATACAAAACAATTCAAGCAAGTTGATGCAAAAATTACTCTCGGTATCAGTGTCTACGACTGGAATGTCAGTTCTCGGGAGATTGGAAGACTAGGTCTCTCTATCAAGAAAGGTCTGAAATCTCATGATGTCAGCGTGCGCCTTATACCCAACAGTGAACGGGCTCTTGGCACAGCTACAAGTCATCATAATAAACTTGGCCTGTCACCAACAAAGATAGAGCTCCTCATTAGTTGCAGTAAAGATGGCCAAATAGTCGTAGCTGAAAGTATCGGTACACAAAATATCACCGCCCTTGCAAGACGCGACCAAGGCAGGCCGAAGCGCGATGCCTTCGTCGGCATGCTGCCGCCAAAACTAGCACAGATCATGATCAATCTTGCTGCGAGCGGAAAACATGATGGCCGGCTGCTTGATCCATTCTGCGGAACTGGTGTATTACTCCAAGAAGCCGCCCTCCTGGGGTACGACGTATATGGTACCGACTTAAGCGAAAAAATGATTGATTATTCCCAAATAAACCTCGACTGGATTACTGGGAAATATAATCTAAAAACCAACGTCACCGTCACGCAGGGTGACGCAATGAATGCAAAGTGGGAAGCGCCAATTGACTACGTTGTCTGCGAGACATATCTTGGCCAACCTTTCTCAGCCCCACCGTCCCCCGACAAGCTCGACCAAGTGCGCAAAAACTGCGACCATATTATCGCAGAATTTCTGACTAATCTTCACAGGCAGATCGCGCCCAATACACCCCTTTGTGTTGCCGTCCCCGCGTGGCGCGATAGCAATGGTAGAGTTACTCATTTACCGCTGATCAAAAAGCTTGACTCGCTCGGGTATACACAGTGGACTTCCCCGCACTCTAAAAACCAGCCACTTCTCTATTATCGCGAAGACCAAGTAGTTGCACGAGAACTCTTGATCTTAACGAGAAAATAGCCCTCACCCCCTTGACTCGGACAGCAATATAGCATACAATTGGACAGATTGTTGAAGAAATTTTAAGGAGAATCCATGTCACACGTTAAAGCTGGTGGTTCATCAAAGAACATCCACAACAACGCCGGTCCGCGTCTCGGTGTGAAACGCTATGGCGGCCAGAAAGTAAGCGCAGGCGAAGTACTTGTTCGTCAGACTGGTAGCACCAAAGTTGCCGGCCCTGGCACGTTTATCAGCCGTAACTTTACGATTCACGCCGCGAAAGCTGGTGTTGTCTCATTCAAGAAGGTCAAGTCACGCCGTTTTACTGGCAAGACTGTTCCTCGTACGCAAGTTGTTGTAGAGTAATTCTACTCACACCTAAACAAATATGCTCCATTTCGGAGCATATTTGTTTTTGCTATATAGCAACGTTACCTTAAATCATATCGTCCGCTAAACGGCTGAGTGATTTACCCCAGACAACAAGCTGGTCATGTATATCTTCCAATGAACTATGGACACGTCGTGAATCTTGGAATAAATAATGCAGATTATGAATATTATCACGTAGTGTATCAATATTCTCCGCCGTAATTCCCTGATGGCGTCGCAGAGAGGCTATAGTCTCTGCCAATCCTGTGTCTATATCTCGGTCGCTATTGACGGCAGTTTCTGTGTCGTGCGGGATAGCCTCTATCAGATTCGCCACGCTCAGCTGAAGATTACGCCCTTCTGCTAAGATATGGGTATACTGATTAAATTCATTACTCGTAGTATCACCGGAACCTGCATGGTAGCGCGCCGCTAAATTATCAATATCAGTGCTTGCATCATGCATCGTATGAATCTGCTCACGTATCTGCCCTTCGCTGAGCGCAGCAGCACCCTCAGAACCGTTAGACGCACTTCTTTGCTGAATCGTTTCGAGTGTATAAATCGCACTCTGAAGATCGTGATCAGTATTCAAATCAAGAGACGTGCCCTCACCTAGCATTCTGTATGCCTGCTGTAGCTTGTAATCAAGCAAGTCTACCGTCTGTGCTTGTGCTCGCTGATCATTGTCATTAATCTGGATAGCTTCAAGCTCCTCAACCATCTTGTGTACTAGACTGGCAGTCGAATTGAATTGCCTGTGGGCATCGTCTTTCATTTCTTCCAAGCTGATAGCCGCAGGATCAGTCTCTTGGCCATCCGCATTTTCTTCAAGCTGCTGCGCACGCGGTACGGTGTCGCCTGACAGTTCGCTTATTTCGGCAACATTCGACAGTCGCACACCATAGTCATCGGCGCGCGTATCAATATAATGTACGTTACCTTCTTGGTCAATTGCCTTATATATTCCCGTATCTGGCGTGGGTAAGCCATGAGACAAAGCATCGGCAGGATCAGACCCTCTCTCAAGTACTTCAGTCATTGCCTTAGAAAAAGCCTCCATGTTATCAATATGGATGACGGCTTCGTCTGGAACAGGATCGATCATGCGGCCATTAGGTACGGCCATTTCATCAGTTTCTATACTATTGTTTTGATTTTTGAAGGGGTCGGTATCCTTAATCATGCTTCTATTTAAGCATAAACTGTTTAAAAAGTCAATAACCTTGCGTTATTGACTTCAAATAAGTACAAAAGCTACTAATTGTTCGTATTTGTAGCAATGGAAGTATCCGTCTGTACACCAAGATGATGCTTTACACGGTCTACCACATCACCGATCACAACCTGAGATTTCACGAGGTAATCATCAACACCGAGATTCTCAGCACGCTCCTTGTCTTTTGGCTGACTAAGGGCTGTGAGCATGACAACTTTGATATTCGTTGTCTCGGGAGTGTTACGCAAGATATCCAACACGTCAAATCCACTGATTTTTGGCATCATTGCATCGAGTAAGATAAGTTCTGGCTTGAAAGATACCGCTGTCGACAGCGCGTCCTCGCCGTTATTTACCTGGCGGACCTCAAATCCTTCGAGTTCCAATCTTGCCTGGTATACGTCAGCCAGTGAGGTATCGTCTTCAACAAGGAGTATTCGTTTTTTACCGTTCATATCTTTATTCTACCCCACCGCTATGTAAAAGCACAACTATTTTAATCCATTTAGCGCCGCATCGAGCTGAGGATCGCGGTCATGATTGATATCATCAATAGTCAGCTCAATAACTCTATCGGGTTGCAAGCCATTACCGTTGATGTTGTGACCTTTTGGTGTATACCACTTTGCGATTGTCACTTTTAGCTGTGCTCCGTCATCAAGATCGATCAGCTGCTGTACAGAGCCCTTACCAAATGTCTTCTTGCCTACCAGTGTTGCCTTACCGTAATCACGCAGTGCACCTGCTACAATTTCACTCGCGCTTGCGGTACCTTCATCAACCAACACGACAGTCTTTAAGTTGCCCAGGATAGGATCGCCATTAGCTTCTGATTGATCGACTACCTTGTTATTTTTCCGCTGAGAGACAATCTCTTTCTTGTCATCAACCCATAGGCTCGCAACATCAATCGCACCATTCACATATCCGCCTCCGTCGCCGCGCAGATCAAGGATAACTCCTCTAACGTCTTGTTGTTTAAATGATTCTGCTGCCTTTCGAGCCAGCGGACCGGTCTCGCCATCAAATCGGCTAATAGTCAGGATACCGACGTGATTTCTGACCTCGCTTCTTACGCTTGGATTATTCACGACTGCACGCGTAATCGTAAATGTTCTTACCTTACCCTCGCGACCCACTTCAAGCTTCACTGTTGTACCCTCTTTACCGCGAATTTTTGCTACTACCACATCAACGTCTTTTTTACTGACATCTTCGTCATTTACACGAAGAATAGTGTCACCTTTCTGTACTCCAGCCTTCTCTGCCGGGTGATCTGGAAGCGCACGTACAACCGTCGGACGGTCATTGCGTATACCTATCTCTGCACCGATACCACCACCAATTTCACCATCAAGATCATTCTGTAAAGCCTGAGCGTCTTTGGCATTAAGATAAACAGTATATTTATCACCCGCCGCTGTTGTCAGACCTTTATTTGCTCCGTCAATGAGGGCCTCGTTGTCTAATTTTCCATCATAGTTCTCTAGCAGATACTGATACGTCCTCTGGACAGACGACAGGTCAAGCGTCTTATTCGCCCTAGGCGTTCCGATTACTTGCGAGATGGTATCGTTCATCTCATTGATACGTGTACCCGCCACGAAGGCCAGTACTGAAATAAGGCAAATGGAAAAGAAAAGTATCTTACCATTGACCATAACCATGCCGGGCTTTAGGTGAGCCCTATCAGTATGTTCTGTATTATTCATCTTCCACTAGTATAGCGGATTTGTAAGTGCTTATGCTAGAGAAATATAGCAATTTAGAAATAGATATATGTGTCGTATGTGGCAGGGTTGACGTTGTAGCGCTCAGAGTAATGACCCCAGCCTCGTCCCGGAATGTATTCATTATACTGACTGATATTGATTGTTCCGTCGCTATTGACACTTTCAACCCATACGATATGTCCGTAAGCACCAGCACTGATCACACCCGCAGATTTAGCGCGTGGCGTTGAACCTGTGCCAATACCCGCACCGCGTGCATTACCTGGCCACTGATTGGCATTCCCGACACCACCCCAATACGGCATATGACCAGTCTTTTGTTGCACTTTCCATGCTACGTAGCTCACACATTCACGATTATACATTCCCCAAGGATCAACCATTGAATCTTGTGGAGCGTTTGCAAGGTTGTTTGGATAACCGCCTCGCCCCGGGTCACCGGCAACTGCGCCGCCACCGCCACCATTTGCACGTAGACGAGCTGCAATTTCCGCCTGCTGCTGTTGTTCAAGCTTGCTCTTCTGCTTTGCTGATTGTGCCGAAAGGCGCTGGAAAGCACTTTCTTTGCCTTTTGTTTGAGAAATGAGCTGTTGCTGCTCTTCCTCTTTCTGAACAAGTTGCTTACGCTGGAATTTCTGATCAGCAATGACTTGATCGACTTCCTTCTTCTGTTTCTCCAGCTCTTTTTTGATCTTTTCAATATCTTGAATTGTCTTATTGAGCGTTGTCTGAACCTGCTCGCGATTTGCCTGTTTATCAACATACTCGGCGATATTATTACTACTTGCAAGCATCTCTAATGGTGAGATATTGCCGTCAATATACATATCAGCAATAGTGTCACCGAGCACTGACTGATTATCCTTGATCTTTTGCTGATTTTCAGCGATCTGTGCACCAAGCTGCTCTGCCCTCGCCTGACTCTTGTTGAGACTCGCCTGTATTTGATTGCGTTCGTTCGTCAGTTTAGCAAGCTTGTTCTCATACGTTTGTCGCTGCTTGCCAAGCTTTGACGCTTCACTGTTGTACTGAGAGATCTGCTGCTCGAGTGCCCGTATCTTTGCATCGTATTCATCAGCATATGCTGGACGATCTAATGTAAAAGGAGAAACAGTCAACGCCATAATCGTAGCAGCAATCACGCACGCCTTCATGGTGAACGATACTTTGCCCGAAACTGGTGTGGTGGACCGTTGTTTCATTACCCCTATCCTAACATAAGCAGAATGACTTTGTCAAACCTTTAAATATTTACGTGTAGCAAGCAGCGATGAAATAATACCAATGATAGCTCCGGCCAGAATCATTCCTAGTAGAACAAAGCCAATATAAGTCATCAAAAAGTCGATTGTCGGTCCTATAGCGACCTTATAACTCATCAGCTTTTCACGAGATGCATACAGCATTAGTAACCCGAACCCAGTAGCGAGCACTGCCGCGATAAAGCCATATACTACCGCTTCCACCACAAATGGACCTCTGATAAAGCTTCTGTCGGCACCAATAAGTTTCATCATCTGAATCTCTTCCTTGCGGTTGAAAATCGCCATACGGATCGTATTAAAGACAATCAAGCTTGATATAACAACAAAGATAACACTAGCAGCAAGTCCTGCTTTATCGGCAAATGACACCCAACTACCAATCGTCTTGATTGCATCTCTCCGATCTCCAGCAAATGACGGATCTCTCTCGGTATCACGATGCGTCTTATAATTTTCATTTGTTTTTACAAACTTATCCAGCTCGCGCGTATCGTTGATATCCGCCACATTGATTCGCACTATCCAAGGAAATTTGTTTGTTGCCTCGTTAAGAATGCGTAATAAGCTTGGATCAGAGTTTTTACTATCCTTTGCAAAGTCAGCCCGTGCTTCTTCGGGATTGATATAGGATACTTTTTTGACACTTGGTAGCTTTCTGAGATCATTTACCACCGACTGGGTCTGCTCCTGGGTTGAGTCATGCGCAAGGTAGACAGACATATCAACGTTGCTTCTAATTTCATCCACGGTAGTCTGCAATGTACTTCGCGCAGCCAGAGTCATAAAGACAATTAGTAGCGTAATCGTCATAACGGCTGTAGCTGCAATAGTCAGCCATGCGTTTCGACTGAAATTATTGATACCATACCGTATCATGCGCATAAATGTAATCCACTGCCGACGTCGACGGCGTTGGAGCGCAAAACTCTTACCGTCGTGCTTCTTATGCCTGGCCATGCTCACCTCCAAATTGACGATAACTTCCCTGCGCCTGATCACTTGTAATCTTGCCGCCTTCAAGCGTCACAACGCGTCGTTTAAGCTTATTTACAATCTCAACATTGTGAGTTGTCAGAATAACCGTGGTACCATAGCGATTAATTTTCTCAAGAAGCTTGACGATTTCCCAGCTGTGCTTCGGGTCAAGATTTCCTGTCGGCTCATCGGCGATCAAAATTTTTGGTTGACGTACCATAGCGCGAGCAATCGCCACACGCTGGCGCTCACCACCACTCAACTGGTGAGGAAAGCTCTTTTCTTTCCCTTTCAATCCGACAAGTTCAATAATACGCGGTACGGTGGTTTTAATTTCTCGGTTTGTCATACCAGCAATCTCTAACGCAAAGGCGACATTTTCAAACACTGTGCGCTGTGGTAACAGCTTAAAATCTTGAAAGACCACACCAATCTTGCGGCGAAGTAGTGGGATATGACGGTCTTTCAATGTATCGTAGTCGATACCTCCCACAACAATCTTGCCCGTTGTTGGCTTTTCCTCGCGCGTAAGTAGTTTGAGCAAGGTACTCTTACCCGCACCGCTCGTCCCAACCAAAATCACAAACTCTTTTGGCGCAACATGCAGGCTGATACGATTAATAGCAGGTTTGGTAGCCTTGCCATATGTCTTTGTTACCCTATCTAATAGAATCATTACTTCCACTATTATAGCAGACTAACTGTCGATGCAGAGGCTAGCCACTATATACCACAACAGTCATATAGTCTTACGAAACGTTCATATGAGTTCCAAACACCCGCTCCGAGAGAAACTCCCTCAAGGAGCGGGTGTTTTGTTGATGGAACTCTGCTGGCGGAATGAGGCAACGTCTCAGATGCTGACCCGACGCTGCATGAGCCGCAAGATTTCCATCCGCCACGCGTGCCCATTGATCCCCAGTAGCGGAAGAACCCGGCTACCTTCGTCGAGACGAATGACCGCAAGTGCCACATGTTCAGCATCGATCGAATTCGACCCAAGAAGCTCCGCTTCTTCTCTTGCCACTCGTTCCAGAACAAGGAATCGGTGGGTGTGTGGCAGATGAGACGGCATATGCCAGTTCTTCGTAGCAAGAACACTCTCAACCCTGCCTCGAAGAGGCTCAAGATAGATGCTCAAACTTCTGAGCGCCTTACCAGGAATACCGTCGTGCTCCCTACTGAGAGCGAGCACGACGTACTCAAGACTTGTTCCGTCGCACTCCCGACCTAGTTGACGCGCCTCACTCAAAGTGAGGTCAAACACACGAAGGGTACGTGAGGTAAAGCGCCGTACGCTCATCTTCTTTCCTTCCGAAGAGTTCCATCGAGATACCAGATCAGCATCTCGTAAGGATATACAACTTAAATGTACGCCACCCCTAGGTTAGGAGTTACTATATCACAATCCGCTTTGATCGCCCAATGACTCAAGATACGAGGTAATGAAATTATCGATTTTGCCGTCGAGCACCTTGCCTGTATCTTTCTCTTCGTATTTGGTACGCGTGTCTTTGACGAGCGTGTACGGGTGGAGAACGTAGTTTCGTATCTGGCTCCCCCAGTTTGCGCTTTCACCCGCCTGCAGCTTTTCGATGCTTTCGGCATGTTGACCAAGCTTCATTTGTGCCAACTTAGAGCGCAGAATCTTTAGTGCCGTCTCTTTATTCTGCAACTGGGAGCGTTCATTCTGGATCGCCACGACGGTATTTGTCGGCAAGTGTGTCACGCGCACCGCCGAGTCAGTCGTGTTGACACTTTGTCCACCATGACCACCAGCTCGGTAGACATCGATTTTAAGATCCTTATCATCCAGTTTGACCTCTTCCGGAGCATCAATCTGCGGCAGTGCCTCAACTAATGCAAAACTGGTCTGACGTAGATTATCGCTATTGAATGGACTGAGGCGCACCAATCGGTGAACACCGTGTTCACCCTTCAACTTGCCATAGACAAACGGACCACTGACTTCGATCACACTGGTCTTGATGCCTGCTTCTTCGCCGGTGCTTCGCTCGACGTTTTTCGTCTCCATGCCAGCTTTCTCCGCCCACCGCAGATACATCCGCTCCAACATCTCCGCCCAATCCTGGGCATCCGTACCACCAACGCCGGCAGTGATGCGAAGGATAGCATTATGGTCATCAAATTCACCGTCGAATAGCAAATCCTTCTTTCGTTCGGACAGCTCCGCCTCAAGTGCACCCACTTGTGTTTCAAATTCGACTTGCAAGCTGTCATCACCCAATGCCATGAGCTCTTCAATATCATTCACCTGCCCTTGGAGTGTCCGCCATGGATCAATCAACGAACGAAGGTCTGACGCTCTCTTACTGACCTCCTGCGCATGCGTCGGGTTGTTCCACACTTCGGGCTCGGCCAATTCTATGTCAAGCGCTTTCAGCTGTGATTCTTTCCCGTCAATCTGCAGTCGTTTTAGCGCCGCGGCAATATCGGTCTTCAGATCAGTAACGCGTTTTTTCAGAGGTTGCATTGCTACTATTGTAGCATCTGGGTCGCTCCTGACCACTCCTACCCCAAATCATATTTTTAGCCGTCTTCATACAACGTAGCCTACTACCCACAATTAAACTTATTGCAGTAACTGGGGTCTGGGACATTTTAGCAATCTCAGCAGTTTTGTTTCTTTTGATGACAAAAGAAAAAGAAAGGTATACTAAAACTATGAAACTAGGTATTTTCGACAGCGGTATCGGTGGCGAAGCGATTGCTGAGGCACTGAAGCAGGAATTTCCCGACGCCACTTTTCAAGTGGTCAATGACCGCACACATCTTCCCTATGGTGACAAGACGCCCGAAGAAATCCGTGAACTTACCGATACTGCCATCCAGCCGCTCATTCAATCCGGCAGCGATGTCATTGTCATTGCATGCAACTCCGCCACGACCGCCGCGATCGATTGGCTGCGCAGAAAGTATCCGGAGCAAAAATTCATCGGTATTGAGCCAATGATCAAGCCGGCAGCCAAGCATACTAAGACCGGCGTGATCGCCGTCTGCGCAACGACCGCCACCCTCGCCAGCCAGTCGTATCAGACTTTGCGTAAGAGATATGCCGGTGATCTGACGGTACTCGAGCCGGATTGCTCTGCTTGGGCAAAAATGATTGAAGACAACCAAATCAACGAGACTCAGATAGCTGAGACGCTCGACGAGCTCCTTGAGGCGCAAGCCGATGTGATCGTGCTTGGTTGCACGCACTATCACTGGATTAAAGATTTTATTCTTGATCACGTGGGGCCAGACGTAGCTGTATTAGAGCCATCCGAGGCTATCGGCCGACGCGTCAAAGCCTTGCTTCAAGAAAGTTGATTCACCGCTGTGATAAACTGATTACCGCGATCGGCGTAATTTTTGAACATGTCGAAGCTAGCTGCGGCCGGACTGAGGATCACCACGCTGCCTGGTTGCGCCAGTCTGGCTGCTTCCATGACAACCGAGTTCATGTCACCTTCATTTACAAAACACGTGATGTTATTTTCGGCACATAGTTTTTCGAGTTCATGGCGGTTAGCACCATAAGTAATAACCTGCACCTTCTTTTCAGCACACCGGCGCATAAGCTCCGTATAGTCACTGCCCTTTTCGTGGCCACCGAGCAGCAAAATCTTTGGCTGCTCAAAACTGTTAATCGCCGCCAACGCGCTTCCAGCCGTTGTTGCGATACTGTCGTCATAATACTTCACGTCACCAACTTCCCGAACAAATTTCAGTCGGTGCGACAAGCCATGAAAATCGGCAAGACCTTTTCGGATCGCATCGACGTCACTGACGAATCCGCGCACTGCCGCAATTGCCGCCGACGCATTTTCCTGGTTATGCACGCCCGGAATCTTCAAACTATCCTTAAACTCATCGATGGCAAATGGATACGCGATCGCTGTCCCTGCCGATGAAACTTCAGCGATCTTTCGCGACCATTCATTATTCTTGTTGTAGACGACAACGTCGCCTTCATTTTGCTCGATGGCAATATTCATCTTTGCATGGAAGTATTCATCAAAATCAGCATGGACGTCCAGATGGTCCGGCTCAATTGGCAGTATCACGGCAACATGCGGTGACTTCTCAAGATCCCAGAGCTGAAAACTACTGAGTTCATAGACGACAATATCTTCAGAAGTGATCCTCGGCAATACTTCGAGAGCCGGTGTGCCGATATTCCCCACAAGATGAACCTTATGGCCACCCGCTTGCAAGATCGAAGTGATCAAACTACTTGTCGTCCCCTTGCCTTTTGTGCCAGTCACGCCGATGATCGGCGCCGGGCATTTTGAGAAGAATTCATTAGTTGCGCTCCAAACTTTACCATTAGTTTGGATTTTTCGTGGTGCCACCCCGGCACTGCGAACCACCATCTCAAAATCGATCAATTTTCCAAAAGAACCTCCACCAAGAATCGTCGGCACGCCTTCCGGTAAATTTTCAACAGCCTCCCGCTCATCAATGATCGTAAGCTCATGCTCCGGCTTATTCCAATAGATAAAGTTTGCTTTTCCTTCCAGCCCGTACCCAGCAATTGCTATCTTCATACCTCTAGTTTACTCCGCTTTCGGAAATAGCGCATTTAGCTTGTCGGCAAGTTTAACAATCTCATCCTTCTCTTCGCTGGAAACACCTGCGAGTACCCAAGTACTATGAGCAATAAAACTCTCGGCGGTAGTACGCATCAGATCGAGTGTTGTGCCATTGATCGCGTCAGGTACTTTTTCGTAATCTTTAACGACTCCGTCAGCAAAGTAACGATTGGTATAGAAATTGCTAATCTGCGAGACAGTTTGGGCGCCCATTTGATGACGACCGAGTGCATAGCTTTTTGCCGCCTCAAGCTCTTGCTCGGTAATCTTCCCGTCTAATACAGCACGAATTTCTCGCACGATGATATCAAAGAGAGCCGGCGCGGTGTCGTGATTCACCTGCCCACCAAAGTCCCAGCTACTGTCGTGGAAACCAGCCGATGTATCTGAGAAAACGCCGTAGGCGAGGCCCTTCGAACGAGCTGCACCGTAAATGCGCGAGTGCATCGTACCGGTCAAGATATGGTCAAGTGCGTCCATGGCATCAGATTCCTCGTCGCTGAGCTCACGTGGCACCATAAGTGTCAGACCGAACGTCAGATTACTTGCTTCTTTACGGCGAATAAGTGTAGGATTACCGCTGGAAAGATCGTCTTTTGGTACGTCGAACCGTTCGCCTTGCTTAAGCTCCCACTCTTCAAGTTGGCGCAAGATTTCACTCTTGCGGCCTTGTAATTTACCAGCGATTACAAAACGCATATTCTCGGCAGTGTGAGTACGTCGATAATGCTCCTTGATATCTGCTAAAGTTACTGTGTTAATCGTCTGAATGCGCTGCCAGAATGTATAAATATCCTCGCCAAGCAACTGCTGAATCTTAGGCCAAAGCACACGGTTGTGATTATTCAAATAACCAGTTAACTCGCTTTTTACATTGCCTTTTTCTGCTTCAAGCTCAGCCTCGTTAAAACGTGGCGAACAGATTGCCAGACGCTGAAGATCGAGAATCCGTTCCCACTCAAAGTCAGCGCAGTCAGCGACGTAGACCATCGAAAGGTCTGAAGTAAACGCATTATGATACGCACCGTTTTTTGTGAACTCCGCTTCATACTCATGCTCGCTTTTATATTTCGCATTGGCGCCAAACGCCATGTGCTCCATGATATGTGCGGTTTCGTAGATATCTTTGTGTTTTACATACCGATTACCGGCACGGAACTGGAACTGAAAGCTCATTACTGTCGCACCCGGCACATCTATCAAGAGGCCTCTTGCACCATTTTTTAGTTTTACTTCTTGGACGGTATGTTTCACTGAACCAGAGCCTTTCTGACCGAATAATTATGTTTTTATGTAGATTTAGCGACGAGCTTTTTTACGATTTTGACGAGCTGTCTTTTTCTTCTTACGTGCCTGATTCTTGACACGGTTTTGCTCCGTAGCGCTTTTTGCTTTTGTCACCGTAAAGTCATCGTCACGATTTGCCTCACCAGAACCAAGCTCATTCACGCCAGCTTCTACTGCTTTTTCGGCAAGGCGAGTTAGTTCAGTCTCATGCTCTTCCTCTTCACGAGCAATAACGTCCGTCTTATGGACATGCATTACTGTACGAAGCACTTCATCACGAAGCGTTGCCTGGAGTCCATCAAAGAGTTTCTGTGATTCCGAACGATATTCAACCAGTGGGTCACGCTGCCCAACACTGCGCCAGTGGATACCGTCACGAAGATGCTGCATATTCTCAAGGTGTTGCATCCAAAGTGTATCAAGCACTTGCAGGTAGACATCGCGCTCAACCTTACGAAGAATATCGCTTTCGATTTCCTTCTCTTTCTTAGCATAGAGCTGCTCAACAGCCTTTTTCGCCATCTCAAAGCGTGGCTTATCTTTCTTTTCTTCACCGATCTCCGTGATTTTCTTTTCAGCAAGCGGAAATACTGCTTCGAACTCTTCAGTAAACTTCTTGTTATTTTTTGCTGGGAGTGCCGTCAAGTCACGTACTTTCTCTTCGATCAGACGCTCAATTTCTGGCTTAATGTCGTCACCTTCGAGAATCTTACGGCGCATTGCATAGACTACCTTACGATGTCGGTTGATCACGTTATCGTACTGCACGACATTTTTACGAGTATCGTAATTATAGCCTTCGACTCGCTTCTGTGCTGCCTCAAGTGTTTTGGAGACGGCTTTATTTTGGATTGGTGTTTCCTCATCCACACCAAGTCGATCCATAAGTGCCGCGATGCGCTCACCCTGGAAGATACGCATAAGATCGTCCTCTGTTGAAACAAAGAACTGACTTTCGCCCGGATCACCCTGACGACCACCGCGACCACGCAGCTGGTTGTCGATACGACGTGATTCATGTCGTTCGGAGCCAATCACCACTAATCCGCCGAGCTCTTTTACTCCCTCGCCGAGGACAATGTCAGTACCACGACCGGCAATATTGGTTGCAAGTGTTACCGCACCCTTTTGGCCAGCTTTGGCAATAATCGCTGCTTCACGTTCATTGTTCTTCGCATTCAGAATCTCATAAGGAATATTTTCTTTTTCAAGATAATCGGCAATCATCTCGTTTTTTGCGATTGATGCTGAACCGACTAGTACTGGACGACCCGCTTTGTGGTGTTCACGAATAGCGTCAGCAACCGCCTTGAGTTTACCCTTTTCAGTTTTAAAGATAAGGTCTTCTTTGTCATTGCGAGCAACTGGCTTGTTCGGTGGTACCTGTACAACATCGAGACTATAGATCTGCTGGAACTCTTCCGCCTCTGTAAACGCCGTACCGGTCATACCAGAGAGCTTGTCATACAGACGGAAATAGTTCTGGAATGAAACGGTCGCGAGAGTCATGCTCTCTTGGAGGACTGGTACATTCTCTTTGGCTTCAATCGCCTGGTGGAGACCTTCATTGTAGCGACGCCCCTGCATTAAACGGCCAGTGTGCTCGTCAACGATGATTACCTCACCATCATTTGTCACCACGTAATCTTTATCTCGTCTAAAAAGTGCTTGAGCACGAAGTGCCTGATCCATATGGTAGACAGTGCGCACATTGTCAGGATTGTATAAATTCTTTATACCGAGCATCTTCTGTACTTTTTCAACACCTTTATCGCTCAGAGATACACTTTTGCGCTTTTCGTCGAGCACGTAATCTTCAGGAGTCAACTTGGCCGCTACTTTCGCAAACTGAATATAGCTTTCAGGATTTTCGGCCGCTGGTGCACTGATAATGAGTGGCGTACGAGCCTCGTCGATCAAAATAGAGTCTACCTCGTCTACGATTGCAAAGTTCAACTCGCGTTGACGAAGTAGCTCTGCATCATCAACCATGTTATCGCGCAGGTAGTCGAAACCAAATTCATTGTTCGTACCGTACGTGATGTCTGCGGCGTAAGCTTCCTTGCGAGTCACTGGACGGAGTTTGCGCATACGTGGATCATCATGATCCTCATTATCGTATTTTGGGTCATAAAGGAAACTTGCGTCATTGACAATCACACCAACAGATAGTCCGAGAAAATGATGCACCTCACCCATCCAGCCGGCGTCACGCTGTGCAAGATAGTCGTTTACCGTTACGACATGCACACCGCGACCTTCGAGCGTATTAAGATAGCTCGGCAGCGTTGCCATCAATGTCTTACCTTCACCGGTCTTCAGCTCAGCGACGTTGCCTTCGTGAAGCACCATACCACCGATTAGCTGCACATCGTAGTGACGCATACCAAGCACACGATCAGATGCCTCGCGTACTACAGCAAATGCTTCTGGCAAGATATCATCAAGTGTTGTTTTCTTATTCTCGAGCATTTTGCGCAACACTTCAGTCTGCTTTTTCAGCTCAGTTTTTGTCATTTTCTTGTACTTGTCTTCGAGTGCATTGACCGCATCCACCTTTTTCTGAAGACGTTTTAGAATCTTCTTTTGTGGATCACCAAACACTTTTGTTAGCACTTTTTGCCGA
The DNA here is from genome assembly GCA_036405515.1 of Saccharimonadales bacterium (SeqCode). Taxonomy (GTDB): domain Bacteria; phylum Patescibacteriota; class Saccharimonadia; order Saccharimonadales; family Saccharimonadaceae; genus JASLCR01. The sequence goes on from DASWXM010000032.1 coordinate 41,447, forward strand.
TTTACACTAGGCATCTTCCCCTCACAGTCTGTAATTTCTGAAATAAACTCCCCTTAGTATACGCCCTTTCGCCTCAATAGAAAAGAGGTGAACTGTCAAATTTTCACCTCTTTTTACACTAATTAATTTATTGTTCGCGGGCGTAGCTTCGCTTAAATCGGCTGAGTGCTGCACGTGTCTTGCCGATGTGTGATACATTTGCGTCTTTGTACTTCTTAAGCTGACTGGCAAGTTTGTGCTCGACAATATCGACTGCCGCATACATATTAAGGGTCGAATCTTTTGCGGTCAGGTCTCTATTCGGTACACGCAGGATAATCTCAGCTTCATATTTATTGCCGTGATCGCGGTTCACTTGCTTGAGCTTTACTTCTGCAGAGGCAGTCTTTCGAGCGTGACGCGGAAGGAATCTATCGAGCCGTCCAATCTTTTGCCTTACATACTTTTTTGTCTGCTCGTCCGGGGTATATTTCACTCCGGAAATTACGATTGATTGAATCATAGGTACCCTCCTTTTTTGTTTAGGATTGTACTCTTAGTATAACATGTTTTTCTTGGCGAAATATTGACTTTTTGCAATAAATTTGCTATAATATACAAATCTATGCGAGATTAACCTGAGGAGGTGAAGCCAGATGTACTGGTACGCATGGAAGTCCGGACGGGCGATGGAACGACATTATTTGATCTGACCATCAACTACCCCGTACTGTGTACAACCGGTCAGGTACTTCGAAGAAGCGTACGGGTTCAACCCCGTACCAACAACTTCTGAGGAGTCATCATGACCAGCAACATCGAGAAGATCATCGCCATCGCCCCGACCTTCATCGGAGCGACCATCGACGTCCAGTGGCAGAACGCCTGCGGGAGCTCGATGCGCTACGTCGAGAAGGCCACCGTGGACGGCTTCACCGTCCGCTGGCTCGAGGGCGAGCAGCCCAGCATCACCTTCTACGCGACGGACTTCCGCCGCGAGCTGCACTTCCTGTACGGCCAGAAGATCGAGCAGCTGTCGGTGAAGGACACCGACACCGAGTTCACCTTCCTGATCGACAAGATCGCGGGCGTCTGGAACATCGGTACGACCACGCAGATGCGCATCCTCGGGATGGAGGATGAGCAGAGCCTGTTCGGTCCGATGCGTGTCGTCCTGACGAAGCGCTGATCAACTCCACCCGACTGGCACCGGATTCAACTCCGGTGCCAGTCGGGGCATCAACTAAGTTTTTAAATCATTAAAAATTTAGTAGATGCTACAAAACTTCTCGGCCGCCAAGATAGGGTCGTAATACTTCAGGGACCGTGAGTGTACCATCTTCATTCTGGAAGTTTTCGATCACCGTAATGAGTGAACGAGCAAGGCTGACCGCGGTACCATTGAGCGTGTGTACCGTCTCAAGTGAGCCGTCTTTTCGGCGAACACGGATATTGAGATTACGCGCCTGGAAATCAGTACAGTTTGAGCAGCTAGTAAGCTCGCGGTAAGTGCCATCGACTGGTGACCAGTATTCGATATCAAACTTCTTCGCAGCTGGTGCACCAAGGTCGCCGCTCGCGATATTGATCACGTGATATGGAATGCCGATTGCCTGCCAGATTTCTTCTTCGATAGCAAGCAGCTTCTCATGCACTTCCTGGCTCTGCTCAGGCAGTGTAAATGCATACATCTCGAGTTTACTAAACTGGTGTACGCGGAAAAGTCCACGTGTATGCTTACCCGATGCACCAGCTTCTTTACGGTAGCTCGGGCTCAAGCCCGCGTACATAAGCGGCAGCCTGTCTTCATCGATAATTTCATCTGCATGGTAACCAGTAAGAGAAATTTCTGCGGTGCCGATCAAGCTAAGATCTTCACCTTCAATCGCATACTCATCTGACTGCTCACTGGTGCGCGGTGCAAAACCAGTACCAGTAAGCGTACGCTGATTCACTAAATGAGGTACGGTCATAAATGTGAAGCCTTTTTCCTGGAGCTTCGTGAGCGCAAACTGTGTGATCGCGTTCTCAAGTAGTGCTAGATCACCTTTTAGGTAATAGAACTTTGCACCCGCCACTTTCGCGCCGCGCTCAAAATCCACCCAATCACGCTTGATAGCAAAATCAAGATGATCGATCGCACCAGTTTTTTGTTCGCCCCACTGCTTGATCTCAACGCTGTCTTCTTCCCCGCCAACTGGCACATCCTCAAACGTAATATTCGGAACTTGCCATAAGAGATCAGTAAACTCTTTTTCTGCATTCGTCAGATATTCTTCACGCTCAGCGAGCTCAATCTTAATCTGCTTGCCTTCATCAATCAGTGATTGTTCCGGCTTGCCGCCCTTCATCTTGGCGGCGTTATCATTGCGCTTTTTGCGCAGATCATCAACCTGACTCTGCAAATCACGGCGTTCATCATCGAGCTTCAAAAGCTCGGAAATCGATACGTTATAGCCTTTGTCTTTAGCGGCTTGCTGTACTTTCTCTGGATTTTCTCGGATATAACGTATGTCTAACATGACTATATTGTATCACGCCTACTCTGTTCTGAGTGCTTCAATCGGATCGAGCTTGGCAGCCTTACGCGCCGGGAAATAGCCTGCAACGACTGCAACAATAATCAGAAGAACCATGAGCATGAGTGCGTCCTGCAAGCGGAACATCAGAATACGCGTATCTTCGCCGAGATCAAGCACGTCAGATATCCACGGATTCAATACAGTACCAAGCAGCCAGGCAATACCAATACCGATCACCCCACCCAAGAAACCGATCCAGGCTGCCTCGTAGCGAAAGAGTCGGCTAACATGCTTGCCGCGCATGCCGAGTGCTTTCATGAGTCCAATCTGCGAAGTACGCTCGAGTACCGAAATATACTGCGTATTGATGATACCGAAGATACTGGCAATCAGCGCAATCACACCAAACCCAGCCACAATTCCAAGTAGTGTATTGATAATCGTGAAGAGGAATCCTTGTAGATCTTTAGCCGTTTGCGGATAAAAACCTTTGTCCTCCAGAGATTTTTTTACTGTTTCGGGTGACTTCCCATCAATCACTCTGGCAGTAGCAGCAAAATACTTCTCATAGGCATCAGTTCCTTTTGTCATAAATGATGCGACATCACTCGCAGCTACAATAGGTATCTGGATAGCAGCACTGTCACTGAACGAGAAGTTTGATGGCTTAACAGTCGCAGCAACTGTGAGCTCTATTTTTCTCACCTTTTTGCCACCAAGTTTCTTCAAGCCTTCTACACCTTCGGTTGCAAGGATCTTTTGAATCTCATTTTCACTTGGCGCAGCCGCTGCCCTCTCCATAACAAGGGTGATCTTTCGACCGATAAGCTTATCTTCCGTAACACCCAGTGTCTTTGCAAAACTCGCTGGCACCACTGCTTGATCTTTCTTTAAATCAGTACCGAGTGCAGGCAGCTTGCCTCGTGATACTTCGCTGAGTACATCAGGATTATAGACATTCAAACTCGCTGTATATTTATTAGAAAAGCCATCGATTTTGATATAACTAGCGGATACATCATATATTGGTCGCACGTCGGTCAGGTCATTGCGCTTTTCAAGTTCCTCAATATCATGTTCGTTTAGGAATTTGATAGAAGTGCCGTTTGCACTACCAACGTCACTATCGTATTTACGTAGGCCGGTCTGCGGTTGGCTTCCGCCAATGATAGCTTTATCCTTAACGATCAGTAGGCTCTGCGGGTCGACATTAGAAGAGATTAATTTATTAGCGTACTGTTTTGCGCCTTCCCCTGCCGCCAAACTAACCATAATCGTAAATGCCCCGACCGCTATCGCCAAACTTGTCAGCAGCGTACGCACTTTTGCCTGGCGCAAGCTGCGACCAGCACGATGAATACTGTCAATCCTACGCACGAGTGCCTCCCTTCTTCTTTTCCGTCATTTCGATTATCTGTCCGTCTTTGATCACGATCTGTATATCGCACTTTTTTGCAAGATCATCGTCGTGTGTCACTACCACTAGCGTTGCGTCATTTTCTTTGCTATAGCTAAATAGTAGTTCCTCGATCTTATCGCCCGTTGTACTATCGAGATTACCTGTCGGCTCATCAGCAAACAGCACTCGCGGCTCATTGACGATCGCACGCGCAATAGCAAGGCGCTGCTTTTGCCCACCGGAAAGATCACGAGCCCTTACGTGGAGCTTTTCACTTAAATCCACAGAGGCAAGCGCAGCGATTATCTTTTTCTTGCGAAGCTGTTTCGGTACATCCGCAATCTCGAGAGGCAGCCCGACATTGTCCTCAACCGTCTCATTTGCCTGTACAAAAAATGATTGGAAAATAAAGCCAATCTTTCGTGCTCTAAAATGGTCGAGTTCACGACCGGTCAACTCAAGAATATTCTCGCCATCAATGATTACAACGCCTGAAGTCGGAGCGTCAAGTCCGCTCATCGCATGCATGAGAGTAGACTTGCCACTCCCTGATTTACCAACAATAGCCACGCTTTTGCCTTCAGGTACCGAAAAACTTACCCCCTTCAGTGCGATAAACGCATTATTCTTCTTGCCGTATCGTTTCTTTAGGTTTTCAACCTCGATCATGAGCCTCCTCTACGCTTTACGTGTGAAAATTTCTTTCAGTCCAAGTCGGCGATCATACTCAAGGGCGCCGTATTTAAATATCCGTACCGCCAGTAACATAATAATAAGGGCGGTGACGGCTAAGATACCACATGCAAGAAGTGCCTGCCAGACTTCTAAATTACCTACGGCGTTTCGCAGCATCAGCGGAATTGGTGCCGTGAATGGGAAATAGCTAAGAAATTGTACGATCGGCATCTCTGGCGACGAGACAAACAGTGTCACTGCATAGAGCGGCCCAAAGATAAACAACATGACGATGCCAAAGAAACTCCCCGCTTCTTTAGCTGTGGGTGCTGCGGCACCGATTGCAACCAAAAGCCCTGTAAATAGAATGAAGCTTAGTGAGAAAATCGCAAAACCGATACCGATTCGTGCCGGGTTAAGCGGCAAATTCGCCAGATCAAGATTCGGAAGATTGAGATTATCATGGAGAAGCAGATACCCAATTAATACCGGTACAGCAACCACGATGACTTGTAAAAATCCAAGTACGATCAGCGAGAAAATCTTTCCGACGATAAGTGCTTTTGCATTAATCGTCGTCAGAATCATTTCAATCACTCGGTTTTCTTTTTCTTCGATCGTTGCATTTAACATTTGGTTACCGAACGTTGCAATCATGAGATAAAAGAGTACGAGAAAGATACCAGGTGCAATCATTTCCATGAAAGGATTGTATTCTTTACCGTCACGATACGTTACCGACTCACTCTGTACCGCCTCACTCAAAACCGCTGCCGATTGCGGAGAAACAGTAGCGGTTACCGACTGCTTCAGAAGTGCCTTCGCAACCCCATCATAACGTCCATTATCAAAGAGACCGACGTCTTTGCCATATACTTCAATCTTTGCTTTCTCGATATCCTTTGGATAAAAGAAAAACGCGTCCACTTTTCCTGCTTTCACTTCGGCAATTGCTTGCTCACGTGAATCCGCTACTTTACCACCCATGGCGGTAATCATCGCAGTGTTGACCAGTCTTGCATCATCCTTCACTACAAAGCTGAACTTTTGTTTATCGTTATCCTCGGATGCCGCCTTCGTTGCTTGATTTGAGAAATAAATGATGCCCGCCACTGCTCCGATCATTACCGGAAATAGCAAGCTAACAAGCCAAAAGCTTTTCTTCTTTAGCGTGCGCATCACTTCAAATCGAAATACTGTACCAAAATTATGCATTAATCTCGACCCGCTTTCTGTCCATAGACTTGGATGAATATTTCATCGAGGGATTTTCCATTGAATTTCTTTCGTACTTCTTTAATTGACCCATAAGCCGCTGCGTTGCCATCCTTGAGAAGAATAATACGATCGCAGAGCCTTTCAACTTCATCCATTTGGTGTGAGACAAATACTACACTTGCGCCTTTCTTCTGATGCTCTTCGATGATATCCATAAGCAGACGACGATTTACTGGGTCGAAGCCTTTTGTTGGTTCATCAAGAATCAGAAGCTCAGGATCGTTCATGATCGTCACACCAAGCTGCACCTTTTGCTGCTGGCCACCAGATAGCTTATCGAGCCTCGTCTTTGCTTTATCAAGCAGTCCTACCCGCTCGAGATACTCAAGAGAAAACGCTCGAGCATCATGATGATCCATACCTTTGAGTTGGCCGAAATATACCATCACATCAATAACGTTTTCTTTCTTATACAGCCCCCGTTCTTCTGGAAGATAGCCAAGCTTCACCTTGCCATCAACCGCATAGGATTCACCGCCAACATGCAGCGTGCCAGCTGTTGGCGTATAAATACCAAGTAGCGAGCGAAGTGTTGTTGTCTTGCCAGATCCGTTTGAGCCTAAAAGTCCAAACGTTTCGCCCTTTTTCACTACAAAAGACAGATCATTAATGACTGTCGTTTTGCCGAACTTCATAGTGAAGTTCTCAATCGAAATAATATCCCCTACCATTACCTCTATTGTAGCATGGGCTTTACAGCTTTATATCAGGATAAATCGCTTTTGTTGTCTCATCAATTTCATGACGGAGCTGCGGGAATGGCACTCCTTCACGAGCAGTGATGCCTTCAAAAATCCAAAATACCCGCTCAGAGAAGCCGAGGCCACAGGCTGGCGGCATACCATACTCAAGCATTTCTACATAATCAATATCGAGCATCATTGCCTCGTCATCACCGGCATCACGCATGTTTTGCTGCTCTGCAAAACGATTCAATTGATCGATAGGATCGTTCAACTCTGAGAAGAGATTACAAAGTTCACTTCCGGCAATTACCACCTGCGCACGCTGCGTCGTTTCCGGTCGTTCAGGGTTTGTCTTCGCGAGCGGACTAATAAATGTTGGGGTATTAATGAGCCAGATCGGTCCGGTGACATCCTTACGGATATTTTTCCAGAGCTTATCGATCCCGCGTGATTTGTTTTCAGTTTGCTCAACTTCAAGATTATTGTCGGCGAGCGCCTTCTTTACTTCATCGATCGTACAATTGAACGGGTCGATACCGTAACGGCTCTTGATTGTCTCGGCATAATCCCACCGCTCCCACTCACCTTCAAGATTTACTTCAAATTTACCAAGAGTGAATTGCAATGTGTCGAAGGTCTCTCTCAGCACATACTTAAAAAGGTCTTCCTGGAACTTGATACCCTCTTTCCAATCAGCATACGCCCAGTACCATTCCATCGCGATATGCTCCGGCAGATGTTCATCTGTATAGTTTTCGTTACGGAAGCGTGGTCCAAGATCGTACACCTTTTCAAATCCGGCGCCAAGCAGACGTTTGAGTGGTAGTTCGTGACTAATACGCAAATAAAACTGCTGGTCATCAAGTGCATCCATGTGTGTCACGAATGGGTTTGCATCGGCACCACCGGTCGTATGCTCAAGCACGGGAATATTGACCTCGTAAAATCCTCGCTCATTAAGAAAATCTCGTGTTGCCTGCCAAAACTTACTACGACGAATAAACCGCTCGCGCACATCAAGATTTACGTTCATGTCAACATAGCGGCGGCGGAAGCGCTCTTCTTTATTTGTCAGCTCGGTAGGCATTGGGCGAAGTGCCTTCGTGAGTAGTCGGAGCTCTTTGACACCAACTGATATTTCGCCCGTCTTTGTTTTGATCACTTCACCAGTCGCCTGGATGAAGTCACCAGTATCAAGGAGGCTGAGTTGCTTCATACCAAGGATATTTTCGGCTGCATTGAGCTCCTCAACATCAGGGCCGTGCAAGAAAAGCTGCACTTCACCACTCTGATCACGGAGTACAATAAATGCCAACTTGCCAAATTTACGAAGCCCCATAATGCGGCCCGCTACAGTCACCTGCTGACCCTCAAGTTCGTCAAACCGCTGTTTAATATCACCAGCATGATGTGTACGCTCAGTTTTCGCCGGGTACGGGTTTATACCAAGTTCTTTAAGCTCGGCCAGTTTGCGTAGTCGTTCGTCTCGATAGTCTTGTAGTGTTGCCATATCTGTTATAGTATATCACGCCAAAAGTGATAATCTTACTCACAAAAAACGCAAAAAGCTATTGCTTACCTATACCATATATGATATCATGGCGGCAAGAATCACTAAAACACATAGGTTGCAATATGAAGATAGAGCTCCGCCCAAAAAGTCTTATTCACGAAAGAATCGCTAAGAAAAAGAAGCCGATTGATCAGCTGATCGCCCTTGCCCTCAGTGGCGACAACGAAGAAGCTATCGCTCAAAAGGCACAAAATATCCTTGAGGAGATTCGCGAGACTCGATTACGTACGGAGTTGACTATTCAGCAGCAACTAGCTGATCTTGAGGTAGTTGCACGACTTCCACAGTTACATGATACACAAGAACTACAGGAAGCAGTTACCGATACTGCCGAATACTTATGCGAGGAAATGAAAGCAGATCAAAAAATTAAGAGCAAAATAGGTCTGCCTGCAACGCTTGCTGCTTTGCGCACCTGGGATGAACTAAGAACACCTGAGACTGAAGTATTATGCGAGGCGACCCTTGATAACTTTAAAGGCTCAGCGCAACCAGTATTAAACAAAGCATTCGTTATGGCACGGGAGAGAAGTATACCCTATGAAGATGCGCATGAGCTAGCTATAGAAGAAATGGCTGCCTAGCCAATTTTGACAATCGAGTACTTAATTTCGCCTTTTGGCGTAGTTACTACGGCGGTATCGCCTTCTTTTTTCCCGACAAGAGCCACGCCAATTGGCGACTCATCAGAGATTCTACCTTCAATAGGGTTTGCCTCTACTGGACCAACGATATGGTAGGTGATAGTTTTGGTGCCGTTTTTGAGCTCCACCTTGCTGCCAATGCCAATTGTTGACTTTCGACTTGCCTTAATAATCTCCGCGTTCTGCAGAATATCCTCGATCTCAGCAATACGACTCTCTACAAGCCCCTGCTCTTCACGAGCTGCATCATATTCAGCATTCTCGCTTAAATCACCGTAGTCACGAGCCTCGGCAATCTTATCTGCAATATTACCGCGACGTCCTTTTAAAACTTCAAGCTCCGCTTCAAGTTCAGCCTTTCCTTCGTTGGTGATCTGGTAAATCTTCTTCATCCCCTTATCCTTTCCGTCTCTAGCAAAAAAATGTTATAAAGTGGTGCCCTTATGAGGCACCACTTGGAACTATCAAAATCGTGTTGTAAACCCTCGCAGAAGTCTAGCTGTTTACACGTACACTCAGTGTATCAATTATGTGTTCAGCTGTCAATTGCTCGGTCTCACCAGAGGTACGGTCGGTAAGTTCATACTGTCCTGCCTCAACTCCACGGTCACTCACCGTCAGACGAAGTGGGATTCCCATTAGCTCGGCATCGGCAAACTTTGCTCCTGGTCGCTCGTCGCGGTCATCATAAATCACCTCAATACCGCGTGCAGTGAGCTTGTCATATAATTCATCTGCCTTCTTGGTGCCCTTTTCACCAATCGAGACAAGATAGATGCTGTAAGGCGCAATATTCTTTGGCCATATGAGTCCTTTGTCGTCGCTCATTTTTTCGGCGATCACGCCCATGGCGCGGGTGATTCCGATACCGTAGCTACCGATATGCAATGATTTTTGCGTACCATCCTCGGCTGTATAATATAGCCCCAATTCGTCTGTCTTCTGGGTGCCGAAGTTAAAGATATTACCGGTTTCAGCAGTCTTCACCTTTTCGAACTCTTCCCGCACAATACCAAGCTCTTTTACGGCATCATCTATAACTTCTTCGTTAACAGCGATATTCTTTTCGCGGTGTAAATAAATCACGTCTTCACCGGCATCACAGATAGTCTGGAATTCGTGGCTGAACTTGGTAAAAGCACCGCCGCTGGCGAATGTCACATACGTATCTTCACCAATACCTAAGCGGTCGTACACGCGCTTATATGCCTCGATAGCCCTATCGTAATAGTTGGCAAGGTCTTCGCCGGACGTATGAAAAGAGTACATATCTTTCATGATGAATTCACGACCACGCATAATGCCAGACTTTGCCCTTTTTTCATTGCGCATCTTGGTCTGGAACTGGTATAAGCTGATCGGCAGGTCCTTGTAGCTCTGTACGTACTGTTTCATCATTTCGACGATTGGCTCCTCATGACTCCAAGCCAACGCTACTTCTGTGTCATCACCGAGCTTAGTCTTGAACCAGATGTCGACAACCTCGTCACTCCAGCGGCCCGTCTTCTCCCAGATTTCCTTACGTTGCAGCGTGGTCATGATGAGTTCATTACTATCAATGGCGTCCATCTCCTCGCGAACTATCTGCTTGATCTTCTCAATCACACGAATACCGAGCGGTAGGTACGCATAGGCCCCTGCCATCTCTTTGTAGACAAAGCCGGCCCTGATAAGCAACTGTGCATTCTTCGCCACTTCGTCCGCTGGCGCGTCACGTAGCGTTTTTGTGAATAGTTTTGATACTCGCATGTATTACATCTCCTGTCCTGGTTATCTCGTGTATTTTTGAAAGGTCGAAAAAGAAATATTACCGGCGAACCGGAGTCTTGAATGCAATCGCGGTGTATCGACATGTCATAATAATTCTATTGTAGCAGATTACAGCGCCATCGGTGCGATGAACAAGAAGTAAAAGGCGATGAAATTCTTTGTCATGTGTAATAATATACCCGCCCAGATG